>JBIIND010000416.1:0-3692 GCA_044337665.1 Cyanobium sp. | reverse complement strand
GCCGAACTCGAAGGCACCATCTTCCGCACCGAGAAGGAACTCGAATCGGCGCGCTATCGCATCCGCGAAAGCCAGCTCAAACAGCGCCAGATTCCAGCTGCTGAATTCAAACAGCTCTACGCCCAATACGACAACGCCAGGCTGCAGCTCTCCTCCGTGCAGGCCAACCTTGATGAGCTCAATGAACGGGTGCAACTCGGAAAGCTGATCGCCCCCGTTGCTGGCAGGGTCTTCGATCTCACTGTCAAGCCAGGTGAAATCCTCACCCCTGCTCGGGCAGCGCTGCAGATCGTGCCTGGCAACAGTCTGGATGTGGAGCTCTCCGTTTCCAACCGTGATATCGGCTTCCTGCTACCAGGGATGCCGGTGGATATTCGCGTCACCTCGTTTCCCTTCACCGACTACGGCTCGCTCAAGGGAACAATCACCCGCATCGGTGCCGATGCTCTGCCCCCGGATGGTCAGAATCCGCAGGAAACCTTCCCGGTGAAGGTCAAAATCGACACCAATGAGCTCTCACGCAAAGGGCGCACCTACGAGCTTCGTGCCGGCATGGCGGTAACGGCCCTCATTCAGCTGGGCTCCCGTCCGGTGATCTCCCTGATCAGCGATCGAATCGGCGGCTTCATGGAGTCGACCCGCTCGATCCGTTGAGATTCAAGCCTGCAGTGCTCAGGGCACTGGGCAGGTTGGCGAGCACCTGACTGGTGCCGATGCCCTGGCTGCCGAGCAGATGCAGCTGGGACCCAGCCTGGTCATCCCAGGCAATCGCCAGCTGGCGTGTGTCGCTCTCCATGCCGGCCAGTAACTGCTCCAGCGGCGCGATCGGCAGCAGGCGTGCATCACCAACCCCCTCCAGCCCGGATGGCGTCAGCTGCAGCAGGCTCTCCTGGAAGCCCCCGCCGGTGATCGGTTCGGTGCGTAGCCAGCCGATTGAGTCGATGAGGCCGCCGTTGCCATCGAGGTTGGAACTGAGATCGAGATCCACCAGATCGAGCAACCCGCTCTGACCATCCCAGAACGCCGGTATCTGCTGCTCCAGGCCGCTGAACACCACCAGATCGCGACCGCCACCGCCGCTCACCTGAAGCCCCTGGCCATCGCTGCTCAGCCAGGGGCTCCAGCGCAGGAAGAGCAGATCGTCCCCCTCCGAGCCGTCGATGCCAGCGAAGGCTCCCGAGCTGATCAGGGTGTCGGAGCCCAGTCCGCCCACCACCTGCTCGAAGCCCTGCAGGAATCCGCTGCGTCCGCCTGCGATGCCAGTGGCGGCGCCGCGATCGAGATCCACGCTCACCGGCAGTGTCCAGTTGCTGTACTCGAGCCGATCCAGACCGGATCCGCCCAGCAGTTGGCCCGTGAGGCTGGCATCGAAATCCAGCAGCGTCACATCGTTGCCGGATCCGAGGTCCACCGATTCGATGCTCTCAAAGCGAAGACCATCGAGATTCCCCCTGTCGGCGCCACTCATCACCAGCACCTGGCGCCGATCAACAGCCGTGGCCTCCAAGGTGTCGAAGCCCTCACCCCCATCGAGCTCCCCGGCGAGTTCAAGGGCGCTGAGGCTGAAGCGATCATCTCCAGCGCCGCCTTGCACCGTTCCGCCCAGGGCAGCGTTAACGATGATCGTGTTGTTGCCATCACCCATCAGGATGCGGCTGCTGCCGCTCACCTCATCTTCCAGCCACAGGGTGTTGGATCCACTGCCGAGATCAATGATGGAATCGATCACAGCACCATTGATGCGCAGTTGATCATCACCACTGCCCATCCGCACCTCGGAATTGAGCAGCCCCACCCGCTCCAACTTGATGCTGGTGAAGGGATCGTCATACAGAACGCCCAGATCATTGCGGAGATCGGCATCAATCATGGTCAGGATCGACACCCGGTCATTGCCACCGCCGAGATCCAGCAGGCTGTTCTCCAGACCCACCGCCCGGGCATTGAGGCTGAACACCCAGTTGCTGCCATCTTCAGCGCTCACCGGGGTATCCCCGAGATCAAAACTCAGGCCGCTGGATTGCCGGGTCGTGAGGCCGGCCTGATTGGCAACGAGGTAGCCGCTGTTGATGGTGATGGTGTCATTGCCTTCCCCCAGCACAATGCCGGAGTTCCGCAGTGCTGTGGTTAAAAGATCGAAACTGAGCTGGGCCCGCTCACTGCCACCCAGTCCAGTGAAGGTAAGATTGGTGAGCCCTTCAAGGGCCAGAGCATCTTCCCCCGGTTGTCCCTGGATGCTGCTGTCCTGGAGGCCCGTCAGTTCCGACTGCAGCATCACTGAGGCATTGGTGGGAGAGAACACACCCAGTTCCAGCAGATCCCTGGCATTGAGAATCAGCACATTGCTGCCTTCGCCGTTGAGAACCGTGCTGTTGAGCAAGCCGATGTGTTCTGCCACCAGCCTCAGATCGGCGTCATCCAGCTGCGAGAGTGCAAACGATTGCAGCGTTCGATCAGAGTCCACCCTCAGGCCCGGGCTCCCAGCCGCTCCACGTAGATCGAGCAGGGTGTTTTCAATCCCCACCTGGATGGCGTCCTGCGCAGACGCGGCCTCCCCTTCCACCGTGCGGCTGCTGGAGCCGCCATAGGTTCGCACCAGCACAACCACCAGCTGTGGCGCGCCCCTGTCTGGAGTTGGTGGCTCCGGCTCTGGAGTCGGTGGGACTGGCCCTGGAGTCGCTGGGATCGGCTCTGGCGTCGGCGAGAACGGCTCTGGGGGCTCCGGCGGCGTTGGCCCAACGGGATCAGTGCCGCTGGGGGGAGCGGGTTCCGGGATCGGGAGCGGACTGCCCGCGTTCAAGCTGCCGGCGAAGGGCTGCCCGAAGGCTGGCGTGCTGATCGGCAGGCGAGAAGCTTCCGCAGCGCCGGGAATTCCTCGCCCTGAACCAGTGCCCTGTGCTTGTCGCGGTTCGCTGCCGCTGCCGAAAGGCTGGGCGCGGCGCAGCGGCGTGCCGACGTCGATGCCATCGAGGGGGCGGATGGCGATCCTGCCCGCCTTCGCCTGCAGCCCGCCCGGACCCTCCACGCCCGGATCGTCCAGAGGGCCGCCGCGGGGACGCTGGCCGGTGGCGGCCAGCCCTTCCTCCATCAGATACAGCAGCAGCACGCCGAGGGCGCTGCCTGTCAGCACCCCCTCCAGGGAAAGGCGGCGGCCATCCTTCTTGAGGCTTGCCGCATCGGCAAATTCCGTCAGACCTGAAGCGATGGAAGGGACTGAGGTTTTTTCCATTCTCAACCTTGGCCGAACGCCTCACGTGGCGAAAATGCGCATTGACGCTGATGCGTCAGGGCAGGGCTGGGGTGCTCAGGTGGGACGTCTCAGTCATGCGTGAAGATGATCAAAGAGAAGCAGATGAGATCACTGTGCGGCCCTCCCGTCATCATCTCCGCGTCTCCCATCTGCATCGCTGCCATCGCATCGCTGGTGCCGGCCATTGGGCTCCGATCCTGCTCTTTACTGTGGTGCAGGGTCATAAAGTCCCCTGCCAGTGGGCTCACGCCTATGCGTTGGTGGCGGGGCGTGAGCTGCCGATCAGTCGCCACTTCCGCTTCGACAGTGGTGAACTGGAGTCCTATCGGCAGTTGCATACGGATCAGTCGTTGGGCTGGATGGATTCCGAGTTCATGTTTCAACTCGCCCTCGATCAGATTCTGCGCGAAGTTGCAGCCCTTGTGCCGGATCATGCCGAGCT
>JBIIND010000232.1:0-3693 GCA_044337665.1 Cyanobium sp. | reverse complement strand
GACCACCTTCGTGCGGCGCTTGATTTCTTTGTTCAGGCCTCCTCGTCTGGCGTCGGCGGCGTGCCGCCACCGACGCCAGCCAAGGAGGCCTGAGGGGGAACACCCACAAAAGCCGCAGACGACGGAAACAAACCAAAGCAACCCATCACGGAACGCATGAGCAGCAAGAGGCATCACCGCCACCTGGGCGGAACCACTCCGACGACCGGGCCCCTGAACAGCCTCAGGGTGGCTCAGTTTTCGGTGTCGCTTGACACGCCCAGAAGGCCTCGCTCTCGCTGTCACCCACCTTGTAGGCGAAGCCTTCTCCGAAGGAGTAGCCGAGCAACTCCCGCCGGCCGTCGGCATTGACGCCCATGGCGACCACCGCAGCGCGAGAGGTGATCTGCTGAGCCCTGCCTTGCCGGCCCTTGAGGTAGGTGGCATCGAGGTAGACGTAGGCATAGGTGCTGCTCTCCAGGGGGCGACTCAGGAAGGTCTGCACCTGCTGGTCGATGTCCTGACAGATGCGACTCACCTGCGACTTGGAGATGCCGCTCTGGGAGCCCAGAGCCGAGACCAGCGCATCGACCTTGCGGGTGGAGACACCGCCGATGTAGGCCTCCATGATCACGGCGTACAGGGCCTGATCGACCCGACGGCGAGGCTCAAGGATCGAGGGAAGGAAGCTGCCGGAGCGCAGTTTGGGGATCAGCAGGTCGAGATCCCCCACCTGGGTGGTGAGGGTGCGGGGCCGGTAGCCGTTGCGGTAGCCGAGCCGTTCCTCGCTGCGCTCATGGCGGTCAGCCCCCCAGAACGGCGGCGACCTCCAGCTCGATCAACTGCTGCAGGCCGCGTCTGGCCAGCTCAGGGATCAGCTCGCCGGCACTGCTGCCATCGAGTAGCGAGGCCAGCTCAGGTGCTGCACAGTGGGTCTTGGGCATGGTTCGTCTGGTTGAGGTGGTTCTCAAACCAGGGAAACGGGCCTGCCCACCCCTTGCAATGCCAGCTACTGGGCCAGCCGCCTGAGGTGTGCGGCCCACCCCGTCTGGGGGTATGAGGCTTCCGAGCGGTTCAGGCAGCTGGGGGGCGGGCTGGGTGGTGATGCAGGAGCTGAATTGCTCAGAGCCATAAATCCCCGCTCTTCGCTCCCCGCCTGAAGAGCTGCGCTGAAACGAGCGGCTAGAACTGCACACTTTCTAGATCAAGAACAAGGCGAGTCAATTCGTCAGAAGTTGCGATAGCGTTTCAGGCATGGACCAACGTGCCACATCAGAAATTGAGGCAACAAGGTTAAAGTCTTCCTCAGACCATACATCAGCAGAATCATCCACGAGCGAGATCAGTGATAGCGGCTCTGGAGGAGTTGTATATGGACTAAGGTCGTACCACGCGGCAACAACGTTCTTGGTGAGTTGCTGCGCCGCAGATCGACTCCCAGAAGAAAGAACAGCAATCAATGAGCCATGACTGGAGTTCCTACTTGAAAATCAATCTTCCAACTTTTTCCCGATCGCCCGATCAACCGCTTGTTGCGCTCAAATGGCAAGGAAAGCTCTTGCAGAAAATCTGCCACCTCATCGATGACGGACTCAATGGCACGAAGTCTCGACCTAAAAATCAGGTCTGATACACGCAGCGCCGCTTGACTCACCCTCGTCACGGCGTCGGCAAGGTTGGCTGGCTCGCTGGACCTGGCCTTGAGCATGCCCCGAAAGAATTCCACGCCATGTATCTGGGAAAGATCAGAAATGAGACCTGCGTGCTTTGGTGGCCGCTTTGCCGACAATGTGTTCGAGTTTAGCCAGCGTACCGTTTCGCCGAGGTCCGTTACCGTAGAGATTCCGGTGCTAGTACTCTTGATGAAAAGATCGATGAAATCATCATCCGGATATAGACAAGGGGTTCTTACAAGGACATAGTCCCCTTTGACTGCGCACTCGAACATCTGCCCCAAGCCGCTTCTGATTGCGCTGCACGCGGTGATTGCTGGGTTGTCCAATGAGTCGCTCATAAGAACAGGTCTCTTTGAACGGGAGGCGGGGGTGCATTTTGCCGTTGTGAATGATCATAGCTTCTTGGCAAGACTGTTGCCAGACTTCAAGAGGGTTATCTGGAGTTGCAGTGATGTTTTCAGATTCGTAGGCAAGCTTGACCTTGAATTCCTCCTTCCAACGGTATATATGGGTATCGCCAATCCTGGAGCCGTCTGGTTTTTTTGTGGGCTTTGCCAAGATCGAGAGCATAGGCCCGTCTGGAACTCTTGGAAATTATGGCATAAGAGATTGCAGGAATGAGCGGATTGGATGTTCTCTTCATGTAAAGAGGCAAGCCGCCCGCCGTTTCGATAACGTCGCTGACTTAAGCGGTTTTGATGTATCGCTGCTGAAACCGTTTGCCTCCTGACTAGCGATCGCCGCCCGGGCCCAGCCGCTCGGAATTCCTACGGAATGGATTCAGCAGGGCTACTGCGCAGCCAGAGAAATCCGCTGTGTTTCGTGTCACTACAGTCAGGCCATGCAAGAGCGCGATGGCGGCGATCTGCTTGTCGATCCCATGCTGAGGATTCGGAACCCGCAGCCGCCCCCACACCTGGGCGGCATCGCCATCGAGGCTGAGCACCCGGTCGCCAAAGTCGAGCAACACCTGCTCCAACCACTGCTCCAGAAGGCCGGCCTGCTCACGATCGCCACGATGCCGGATCAGCTCCACGCCACGGCGCAGCTCGCCAATGGTCACGGATGCCAGAAAGATCGGTGTGTCGTTGCGAGCGGCCTCAGCCCAGAAGGCGATCACACCCGGATCCGCCCACTCTCCCCTGCGGGCTTCGCTGATCACATTGGTGTCAATCAAAAACATCTGCCGTTGCCGCCCCGTCGTCCTGGCGTTCGAAATCGGTATCCAGGCCCACATCAGGCATGGAACGCAGCAGTTCGGCCAGATTGCGCCTTGGAGGGATCATCAATGCCGCCGCCAGGATGGCTCGATGCTCCGCTTCTGCACTGCGGCCGTGGGCTCCGGCGCGCTTCTTGAGCGCCTGCACAAGCCCATCATCGACACCACGCACCAGCAGATCAGCCATCAACCCCCTACTCATCTGCTATCAATTATAGCAACGCCCGTTTCCTTCCGCCCGGTGGTGCTGGGCTTGCCATGGCTTCAGGGCAGGGCGGGCATCTCAGGTTCGCTGCACAAGTCCTGCACCGTTGTCGCCATTCCCTCCAGGATCGACTCGCGCATGCCAGGGATCGACACCAAGGGCCAGCACTCCACGGACTCACAGCGCCGCAGGCCCAGCCTCGGGCGATAGACTAGTCAGATAACTAGTCACCAGCGAGGATCTCATGACGGTCTGGCCCGTCCAGCACGCCAAGGCGCGCTTCAGTGAGCTGCTCGATGCCTGCCAGCGGGAGGGGCCTCAGGTGGTCACCCGACGCGGCACCGAAACGGCCGTGTTGGTGCCGATCGAGCAGTGGCGTCGCCTGCAGGCCGCCGCCAGGCCCAGCCTGAAGGAGCTGTTGCAGTCCCCCGAGGCGCGCACCGACACCCTGGTGCCGCCAAGAGGCGCTGCCCGTCGCAGGCCCCCCGTGGAGCTGTAGGCCATGGCATTCCTGCTCGACACCAATGTTGTGTCTGAACTGCGCCGGCCACGCCCCCATGGCGCCGTGCTCGCCTGGCTTCAGAACGTTGACGACGCCGACCTGCATCTGGCCA
>JBIIND010000231.1:0-3694 GCA_044337665.1 Cyanobium sp. | reverse complement strand
GAGCGGGTGCTGGCGCTGGGCTGGAAGCCGAGCGCCGATGGGGTGCTCACCCGCTGGTGCACGGAGGACTGCAACCCGCCGCGGCTCTATGGCGGCGGCAAGGCGGAGGTGTTCGAGGTGTGGTGCCGCCAGCGGCCGTGCGGCACCATCCGCGCCACGTTTGAGGTGCTGGATCGCCAGGGCAAGGAGCTGGGCACCACCACCGCCAACCGCACGGGCCTGCAGGGGGAGAGGCTGCGGCTGGTGGTGGTGAGCCCGGATGCCCGGGCCGCCCGCTTCCAGCTGCAGCAGTTCAGCGCCCAGGCGATGGTGTTCTGATGCGGCGGCCGTTCCTGGGGCTGGCGACCCTGGCCCTGCTGGCGCTGAGCCTCGCCGGGTGCCGCGGCCTGGGGGAAGCGCTGCGGCCGTCGGTGAACCTGCAGGTGCTGATCTCCTCCGGGCGGATCGCGGAGCGGTTCAACCGGGAGAGCCTGCGCAAGGTGGTGGAGAGCGAGGTGGCCGACTTCACAACCGCCAATCCGGAGGTGACGCTGCACGTGCGCTACGTGCCGGAGGATGACCTGCTGGCCACGATGCGCAAGCGCTCGGCGATGGGCGCCGGCCCCGACCTGATCATCGCCCGCGTGCCGCTGGCCCTGGTGATGAGCCAGGAACGGCTCAGCCAGCCCAGCGGTCTGGGCGCGTCCGACCTGGCGCCCCTGCGCCTTCGCCATCTCGAGGAGTTCCGGCGCGGCGCCGGCTATGACGCCCTCCCCTTCCTGCTCCAGCCCAACCTGGCCTGCTTCCATCGCCGTGCGCTGGCCAGGCCCCCGGCCACCCTGGCGGAGCTCCTGCGCCAGGCCGAGGAGGGGCGCCGCATCGGTCTGTCGCTGGTGCTCGATCAGGTGAGCTGGACCGGCACCGGCTTCGGCGCCCAGGATCCGCTGCTGCGGCTGTTCGACACCCCGCCGGATGCGCCGGCCGGCCGCTCCCTCCGCCCCGAGGACCGCCCGCGGGTGCTGCGCTGGCTGCGCTGGCTCTACCGCGCCAACATCAATCCCAACGTCCGCTTCTCCGATACCAACGAAGACCTGGCCGAGCTGTTGATGAAACGCGAGCTCGACTGGATCAGCTGCAACTCCGCCGTGATTCCGATCCTGCGCCAGGCCCTCGGCCGGGACCTGGGCCTGGCCCTGCTGCCCGGGGACAGCGAGGGGCAACCGGCCCGGGCCGTGGGGCGCCTGCAGACGATCAGCTTCGGCCGGGATTCGGCGCCGGCCCAACGGGAGGCGGCGGAGCGCTTCGCGCTGTTCCTGCTCAACGACTACAGCCAGAACAAGGTGATGACCCGCACCGTCGGCAACCTGCCGGTGAATCAGAACGTGATCGTGCCGGTGAAGCGCTCCGAGGTGCTGGCGGCGATCCAGCGCAGCGAGCCCCAGGCCATCGTTCCCTCCTTCCATCGGGCCGTGGGCGTGCGCCTGCTGCGCCAGCCCCTGAGCCGACTGATCAAGCAGAACGTCTACGGCGAGGCCTCCCCCGAGGAGGTGTTGCAGCAGATCGAGGCGCTGGCGCGCCAGCGGGGGGTGTCCCCCGCCCGCGGCACGGCGCCGGCGCGGGTCCAGCCCACCACCCTGACGGAGTGAGATCGAGCACGCATGGACAGCCTTCTCTCTCTGCTGGCGGGCTGGCTGGGTCTCCTCTCCCGGGGCTCGGTGCTGCTGCAGCTCCTGGTGGTCAGCGTGGCGCTGCTGCTGTACCGCTCGGCGCTGCTGCGGCTGCGCGTGCCCCGCTCCAGCTGGCGGCGCCTGGCCCTGCGGCGCGTGCAGCCACCGGCCGCGGTGGAGGCCTACTGGCAGCGGGCGGTGCTGCCCCTCTATCTGGTGCTGGCCCTGGTGGCGCTGGTGGATCGGATCGAGGGGCTGCAGCCCGTGGGCTCGATTCCACTGCTGCGGATGTTCGGGCAGAGCTTCACGCTCGGCGGCCTGGTGCTGCTGGTGCTCCTCCCCTACTTCCTGGTGGTGCTCTCGGAGCTGCCGGTGTTCCTGGTGGGCGGGGCGATGGAGCGGCTGGCGGGCATGGGGGCGGGCAACCGCAAGGCCTTTGAGTTGCTGCTGCGCTACGCCGTGATCGGCGTGGGCCTGCTGTGGCTGGCCAACCAGCTGGGCCTGAACTCCACCGCCGTCGCCGCCATCGCCGGTGGCCTGTCGGTGGGCCTCGGCTTCGGCATCAAGGAGGTGTTCTCCAACTTCGTCAGCGGCCTGTGGTTGCTGTTCGAGGGGTCGGTGCGCCCCGGCGACGTGCTGGTCTACGAGGGGGATCCCTGTGAGGTGCGCAAGCTCGGCCTGCGGGCCGCCACCCTCTGGCGCGACAGCGACAACGCCGAGCTGCTGGTGCCCAACCAGACCTTCTTCACCGCCACCACCACCACCTACTCCGGCACGGATTCGCTGCGCTGCGCGCGGGTGGTGATCGGCGCCGCCTACCGCCACGATCCGGATGACGTGGTGCGGGTGATTCTCGAGACGGTGCGCGCGCAGCCGCGGGTGCTGGCCCAGCCGGAACCCTATGCCTTCGCCTGGAATTTCGCCGATTCCGCCATCGAATACGTGGTCTTCTATTGGATTCACGATCCGATGTCCAACGCCACCATCGCCGGCGAGGTGCGGCGTTCCCTCTGGCATGCCTTTCGCGACCACGGGATCGAGATTCCTCTGCCGCAGCGGGTGGTGCAGCAGCTGCCGCCGCCGCCACCGATCTGAGGCGAGCGGGTTCAGCCCAGCCCCAGAGATCAGCGCAGCCCCAGATACTTGTGCGTCTGCAGGCTCAGGCGCCAGGCGGGATCGGCGCGCACATGCTCACAGGCCAGCCGCATCCCTTCCGGCTCGTCCCAGGCGGGCTGCAGCAGCAGGGCCGGGCCCTCGCCGATCGCCCCGCGCTGCCGCCGCGCCTGGGCGGCCATGGCGCTGGCGAAGGCAAGGTCGGCGGGTTGCTGCACCACCACCTTGAGCTCATGGCAGGCGGCCAGCAGCTCCGGCCGGGGCGGGCGGTGGCGTTTGGGGGAGAGGGTGATCCAGTCGAACTCGCCGCGCAGGGGATCGACGCCGCTGGTCTCCAGATGCAGCGGCAGCCCCCGCGGCCATGCGGGGCCCGTGGTGGCGGCCCGGATCTGGGCGCAGAGGGGGGCGAGATCGTGGTGCAGCGGCTCGCCGCCGGTGAGCACCACAAAGGCAGCCCCTGCCGCCGCCGCTTCCTGGGCCGCGGCGGCCAGTTCCGCCAGGCTGAGGCGCGGATGGGCGGCCTCGGGCCAGGAGTGCCTGGTGTCGCACCAGGAGCAGCCGACGCGGCAGCCCGCCAGCCGCAGGAAGAAGGCGCTGCGGCCGGCGTGCAGCCCTTCGCCCTGGAGGGAATGGAAGGTTTCCACCACCGGCAGGCTGGCCTGGGGGGAGGAGGGGGTTGGGCACAACATCGTCCCCCCATGCTGCCAGCGTGCGGGCCAGTGGCGAATTTTCACCGGCCCCCGGCCGTCGGCGCACCGGGGCGCCGCGCTGCGTTGCGTGTGGTCATTCGCAGAATGCGCCCCATTGGGCATGGTGAAAATAGCCGAATGGATGCAATCAGGCCGGGCCTCTTTCTTCGGGAGGGGTGCCGCCGGAATGCGGCGGGAAAGCGAGCTGGCAGCTTGAATAAACTGGGCCTATCAGGCAAGCAACAA
>JBIIND010000230.1:0-3704 GCA_044337665.1 Cyanobium sp. | reverse complement strand
CCAGTTCGCTGAGCACGGCAGCGCTGCGGGAGCCGTGCCCGTACCCGTGGCTGCTGAGACAGGCGTAGATCAACATCAGCGGGAATGGGGATCGGCCCGCAGGGGACTGGGCTCAGATTCGCGCCAGAGGGTTTGCTCATAGAGCAGCTCCCCCTGCTCGCCATACCAGCGATGGGCCAGGTGCACGGGCCCCTCCCCCCGCCAGGTGATCCAACTGAGGTGCCGCAGGGTTCGGCCCTGGCCATCCACCCCGTGGCGGGGCACACAGGCGGCGTTGAGATGCAGGGTTCCGTGGCGGTCGCGCACCAGGCTGCGCCGCTCCCCCTGATGGCGCCGCAGGCTGTGGTGCATGTGGCCAAACACCACAAGCGGCACGGCCCGGCGGCGGCGGATCCTCTCGATCGCCAGCTCCAGATCCTGGTCGCCCCAGTCGCAGGCCGGTCGCTTCCAGTCCCGGCCACAGGGATCGCGGGCTTCGCTGCCCAGCCCACTGGGGCCGCAGTGGGCCAACAGCAGCAAGGGGAGACTGGGATCGGCCGCCAGCGCGGCCCGCTCGATCCGCGCCGCCGACTCCTGCAGGTCCACCGGACCGAAGGCCGCTTTCACCGCTCTGGAGAGGTGGAAGCCGCCACCGGCGGTGCCGGGACGCGCACCCACCACCGCCAGTCCGGGGGGGACGAGCTGGCGCAGGCCCCAGCCGCAGTGCCTGTCGCCGAGCAGGTCGATCTGCCGCCGCATGCGATGGCCGCTGGGATCACGACCCGCGTCGTGGTTGCCGAGCACGCAGGCCAGGGGGATGTCGAGGGTGGTGAGCAGGCGGGGAATGCGGGCGCGACCATCGCTGAGGTCGCCCACCAGCAGAAGGGCATCGGGGGCCAGTCGCTCCAGCAGACGGTGATCCCGCTCGTCCCATTGGTCGTGGAGGTCGCCCGCGACGGCGATCCGCATCTCGGGCCGCGACGGATTCATGCCGGGGCCTGCCTAGGGTGGCAACATCCTGCACGACCGGCGGCATCGCCGGTGGCACGGTTGGTCTTCACCCAATCCCCGCTCCCCCTCAGCCCACGGGGCTCCGGGTCCGTCCACGCCCCCTCGATGCCGGCGACCGGCGCCCTGGCACAGGCGATCGAGGAATTGAAAGAACGGCGCAATGCCGTGATCCTGGCGCACTATTACCAGGAGGATGCGATCCAGGACATCGCGGATTTCATCGGCGACTCCCTGGATCTCTCCCGCCGGGCAGCGAGCACCGAGGCCGCGGTGATCGTGTTCTGCGGCGTGCACTTCATGGCCGAGACAGCCAAGATCCTCAATCCGGGCAAGACGGTGCTTGTCCCCGACCTGGAGGCAGGCTGCAGCCTGGCCGACGCCTGTCCGGCGGAAGCCTTCGCCGCCTTCCGCGCCGCCCATCCCGACCACTACGTGGTGAGCTACATCAATTGTTCCGCTGCGGTGAAGGCCCAGAGCGATCTGATCTGCACCAGCAGCAACGCCGTTGCCCTGGTGCAACAGATTCCTTCGGATCGGCCGATTTTGTTTGCGCCCGATGCCAACCTGGGCCGTTGGGTAGCGCGCCAGATCGGGCGCGATCTCACCCTCTGGCCGGGCAGTTGCATTGTACATGAAACCTTCAGCGAGCAGGCGCTGCTCAAACTGAAGCAGACCCATCCCGCGGCGGAGGTGATCGCACACCCGGAGTGTCAGCAGCACCTGCTGGATCTGGCCGATTTCATTGGTTCCACTAGCCGCCTGCTGGAGCGCTCCGCCACGGGCGAGGCCAACACCTACATCGTGCTGACCGAGCCGGGCATCCTGCACCAGATGCGCCGACGCCGTCCGGATCGCACCTTCCTCGAGGTGCCGGGCAGCGATTCCTGCAGCTGCAACACCTGTCCCTACATGCGTCTGAACACCCTGGAGAAACTGTGGCGCTGTCTGGAAACGATGGAGCCGCAGATCGAGATCGATGAGAACATCCGCCAGCGAGCCCTGAGACCGATCGAACGCATGCTGGCGATGAGCCGTTGAACATCGGGCCACGCAACGACAGGAGATGCCCCCCCAAGACCAGGGTCATCCAGGAATGTTTTTGCTGCTGCCCACCCCCTCCCACAGCTACGACTCTGAAGAGGATTGAGCACTCCGAATCATGGAGCCAAGCCAGGAGTGTATAGGAACCGACAGAGGGTGGACGGGGGTGGCGATTACGCCAGGGAGAAACCGCTTGCGGTGCGCAGCTTGCTGCAAGCCAATACAATAAATGCAGGGTTGGGCACAGGGCGCATCGGGCACGGATTGGTTTGCAATGGAGGATGGGTGAGGAGCGGCTCGAGAGAGGAGAGGCTTGGGCAGGATGATGGGACTAGGCTGACTGGAGTTTTCACAGATCTATGCAGCGGAATCTGAATGGATGAAGGAACCCCCGGCATTGACCATAAAATTTAAGTTTGCCGTACCCAAGTATGGCCATCCAAATACAGTCGCCAATAGCCTCTCGCCCAGGTCAATTCCTTGGGATAGTTCCAAGGATAGTTCATGGGCAAAAAGAAGTTCTTCTGCGAGCACTTCCTGCCGCGAATCCGCATGTCCAGCGTCGTCTCTGAGGTGCACAGCGATGTAGGAATCATCAACCCCCACATCAGAAGCATCCGCCAGGGCAGGGAGAAACAGCTCCGAACATGCTTCCAGGTAAGCGAGCATGGCCAGCAACCAGAACAACAACCGTCATGGCAATCCTCCCTGCGATCCCCGTACTCTCCTAGGGGAGTGATGAACTGGAATCGGTTCCCCTGAGCTGAACGCTGGTTGATAGCGGCAGATTCCAGCACTCCCGGGAATTGAAGCGGCAGGCGAAAACCAAGCACCACTGCAGCAGGGCCGCCGAGGATAGGGGCCCCATCCACCTCGGCAGCACGCTTGGCAAGCCCGATGGCAGGAAGATCAAGTTCATGACTGCCGCCGGATTCATCTTTATGGCAGAAGGCCTTACCCGTCAGCCACTCCTTGCCGTTGACATCCTTTGGTTCGTCCTGGCGGAGTTGGAACAATTATTTCTGATCCTTTGTATGAGGACCGATGTGTGACCTCTGCACTTCGATACCCACAATCCCAGGGCACCATGGGAAGAAGGGCGGGCCATGGGTGGAAGTTGCAGGCAGCAAGGCATCCAACCTTTACCATCACAGTAGCGAGTCAGCATGACACGCGAGAAAACGCGACCCCTGGAATGGGGCCCTGCCACTGCAGCCAAAGCCCATGGATAGCGCCAAGGAAGGTAGATGGACGTACACAAATCGGATTTCCATATCGAGGCATGGCGGTGGGACTCGAGGAGCAAGAAAATATCAGATACATCATCGGTGTCATGGCGGCAGTATTCCATATTGTCGACAGTGGATGAGTCTGGGATACCACCGCCCAGCTACCGGAGCCAATTGATCTTCGGGATGCCGTCCCGGTAGACTGGTGCTTCGATGACATCCGATGCATGGGTGCCGTCACCGTCTCCGGAAGACTGACAATCAACAATAGAAAGGCTGGCACCAAATCCAGGAGGGCACAATCCGCAGTGAATCAATACCGCAATTGAGCGAATAAAGGCAAGCCCAGTTGTTGTCAGATAAAATCTTTTCAGGCCTAGCATCACTGCTGGCACGAACGCGTACCGAGGGCGTCTCAACATCAAGGACTTGGCGCAAGTGGCA
>JBIIND010000229.1:0-3742 GCA_044337665.1 Cyanobium sp. | reverse complement strand
CAGCCCGACAGCCCCACCGGGCGGGTGGGGCGCACACCGGCCGAAGGGTTCAGCAGCGTCGCCCACCGCATCGGCCTGCTCAGCCTCGACAACGCCTTCACGATCGGGGAGCTGGAGGCCTGGCATGAGCGGCTGCTGCGCGCCCTCGACCGGCGGCCGGGCACCGCCCTGGCGATGGTGGGGGAGCTGAAGATCGACGGCAACGCCCTCGCCCTCAGCTACGGGAACGGCGTGCTGGTGCGGGCCGCCACCCGGGGGGACGGGGAGCGGGGCGAGGAGATCACCGCCAACGTGCGCACGATCCAGAGCGTGCCCCTGCGGCTGCAGCTGGCGCACCCTCCGGCCTGGGTGGAGGTGCGCGGCGAGGCCCTCATCCCCGACGCCACCTTTGCGGCGATCAACGGGGAACGGGAGCGGCGCGGTGAGCCCCCCTTCGCCAACCCCCGCAACGCCTGCGCCGGCACGTTGCGGCAGCTGGATCCGAAGGTGGTGGCGGAGCGGCGTCTCGACTTCTTCGCCTACACGCTCCACCTGCCGCCGGACTGGCGGGCGGCGGGGGACGACCCGGCCGCTCCCGCCAGCCAGTGGGAATCGCTGCAGTGGCTGCGGCGGGCTGGATTCCGGGTGAATCCCAACGCCGAGCGCCTGCCGGATCTGGAGGCGGTGGAGGCCTTCTTCGCCGCCTGGGAGGGGAGGCGCCGCGGCCTGCCGTACGCCACCGACGGGGTGGTGGTGAAGCTCGAGGACCTGCGGCTGCAGGAGGAGGCCGGCTTCACCCAGAAGGCACCGCGCTGGGCGATCGCCCTCAAGTACGCCGCCGAGGAGGCCCCCAGCCGCCTGCGCCGGCTGGTGGTGCAGGTGGGCCGCACGGGGGCGGTGACGCCGGTGGCGGAGTTCGTGCCGGTGCCCCTGGCCGGCACCACCGTCAGCCGGGCCACCCTGCACAACGCCGACCGGGTGGCGGAGCTGGACCTGCACGAGGGCGACACGGTGGTGGTGCGCAAGGCCGGCGAGATCATCCCCGAGGTGGTGCGGGTGCTGCCGGAGCTGCGCCCCGCCGGCGCCCGGCCCCTGGCCCTGCCCAACACCTGTCCGGAATGCGGCTCGGAGCTGGTGCGGGAAACCGGAGAAGCGGCCACCCGCTGCGTGAACAACGGCTGTCCGGCGATCCTGCGGGGCTCCCTGCGGCACTGGGTGGGCAAGGCGGCGCTGGACGTGGACGGGTTCGGCAGCCGGCTGATCGGGCAGCTGGTGGAGCGGGGGGTGGTGCGCGGCATCCCCGATCTGTACCGCCTGGGCGCCGCCGAACTGGCCTCGCTGGAGCGGCTGGGGGAACGGTCGGCGGCGGCGCGGGTGGCGGCCCTGGAGGCCTCGAAGAGCCGGCCCTGGGCCCGGCAGCTCTACGGCCTGGGCATCCACCACGTGGGCGAGGTGAACGCCAGGGCCCTGGCGAAGGCCTTCCCCAGCGTCGCGCTGCTGGAGGAGGCCGCCCTGCACAACCCGGAGCAGCTCACCGCGGTGCATGGCATCGGCGAGACGATCGCCGAAAGCCTGCGGCAGTGGTTCGCCACCGCGGCGAACCAGACGCTGCTGGTGGGGCTGGAACAGGTGGGCTTCCCCCTGGCGGCGGGGGAGCAGGAGCGCGGGGCGGCGGGGAGCGACGGGGGCGGCGACGCCCTGGCGGGACAGACCTTTGTGCTCACCGGCACCCTGCCGGGCCTCAGCCGCCGGGAGGCCCAGTCCCTGATCGAAGCGGCGGGAGGCAAGGTGAGTGGCTCGGTGAGCCGCCGCACCAGCTATGTGGTGGCGGGCGAGGAGGCGGGAAGCAAGCTCACAAAAGCCCAGGAACTGGGGGTGCCGGTGCTGGACGAGGCGGCGCTGCGGGCGCTGCTCGGCTGACCCCATCCCGTGCGCATCAGGAAAAGGGTGTCTAGCCTGAACGCCAGGGTCGCCGCGGCCCAGACTCCGCGTCCAAGCCAGAGCCGCCCATCCCTACCCCCATCTCCGCACCGGTGGACCGCGACATCAGCCTCCGTCTCGATGCTTTCCCCAACCGCGGCGTCACCTTCCCCGAGTTGCCGCTCGCGAGCGCCACGGCGGCGGCGATACCCGAGCTGCCGCCGGATCCTGGGGAGATCGAACCCGAGGATCTGGGGGATCCGCTGTGGCGAGCGCTGGCCCGGCATGAGCTGCTCGTGCCCCTGCTGCGTCAGTCCCTGATCGCCCGGGCGATCCAGGACGTGCGGCTCACGGATGAGGAGCGAAACCTGGCCCAGCAGGCCTGGGCCCGCCGCCATGGCATCCGCTCGGCCGAACAGCTGCATGCCCACCTGGCCGCCCGGGGCCTGGAGGAGGCGGAGGCCTGCTGGCAGGCGGAGCTGCCCCATCGGATCCAGCGCCACTGTGCGGCGCACTTCAGCCACCGGGCCGAGCAGCGCTTCCTGGCCCGCAAAGCCCAGCTCGACCAGGTGATCTACAGCCTGCTGCGGGTGAAGGACGCCTCCCTGGCCCGGGAGCTCTACCTGCGCATCGCCGAAGGGGAGGCGGACTTCGCGGAACTGGCCGCCACCTACTCCCAGGGCCCGGAACAGGCCACCCGCGGCATCGTCGGGCCGGTGCCGCTGCTCCAGGCCCACCCGGTGCTCGCGGAGCGGCTGCGCACCAGCCGGCCCGGCGAGCTGCAGGCCCCCGTGGCGATCGAGCAGTGGTGGCTGGTGTTTCGGCTGGAGCGCCTCCACTCGGCCAGCTTCGACGAGGAGATGGGCCAGCGCATGGCCCAGGAGCTGTTCGAGGAATGGGTGGATGAGGAAGTGCGCCAGCAGATCGCGAGCCGCGCCGCCCAGCGATGACCAGTACCGTCCCATCAACGCTGGAGAGCGTCCTCGGCCAGGAACCCCTGGCCCGGCTGAGTTCCCGCGGCCTGGACACGCTGCGCCGGGCCAGCCAGGTCCTCCGCTTCGGTGAGGGCCAGGTGCTGAGCTCCGCCGATGTGATCGGCGATCGGGTGCTGGTGGTGCTGGAGGGGGAGGCGCGCCTGCTGGGCGAGCGGGATGGCCGTCCCTTCACCCTGGAGCGGCTGGGCCCGGGGGCGATCATCGGTCTGGTGTCGCTGCTGCGGGCCGAAGCCTGCGAGCAGGTGAGCGCCGCCACGCCGGTGCAGGCGCTGGCCATCCCGGATGCCTGCCTGCTGGAGCTGCTCCAGGCGGAGGGGGAGGTCGACTTCCGCGGCTGGGCCCAGCGCCATCCCTGGACCGCCGAGCTGCACGCCCTGCTCATGCAGCAGGAGCAGGCCCGCGGCGGCAGCGGCTTTGATCCGGCCCTCTGGCGGCAACGGCTGGAGGCCGTGCGGTCACGCTGCCGCGCCGTGGCCGACGTCGACCTGGGCGCTGCGCCCCCCTCCGACGGGGAACGGCTGCTGCTGGCCAGCGCCAATGTGCCCGACCTGCCCCTGGGCAGCACGCTGGTGTGGAGTGCTGGCCTGCCGAAACCGCGTCCGCCCCTCCCCCTGCGGCTGCTGGTCCTGCCCAGCGACGTGCTGGCGGAGCCCCGCACCACCAGCGAAGGCGAACTCCCTGGGGAGGCCGGATCGGCTCTGGAGGCCGGAGCCGCTGCGGATGCCGCACCGGAGGCGGGAGCGGAACCGCAACCCACCAGCCTCGACCTGGGCCAGCCCAGCCGCAGCCGCGGCCTGCAGCTGGTGCGCGCCAGCGGCGAGCCCGACGGGACCCTGGCCTGCTTCCAG
>JBIIND010000227.1:0-3743 GCA_044337665.1 Cyanobium sp. | reverse complement strand
GGGGTCGAGCTGCTTGGCCTTGCCCAGGGCCCACAGCGCCTTGTCGACCCGGTCGCTGCGCAGCTCGGCCTCCGCCAGCAGCCGCCAGCCGCGGGGATCCCCAGGCAGCAGCCGCACGGTGAGCTCCGCCAGTCGCGCGGCCTCCTCCACCTGCCCGATGCGCAGCAGCCGCGCCGCGGCCTGGGCGATGCCCAACCCCGCCGCCTCCAGATCCCGCGCCGGCGGCACATACACGTAAGGAACCATGGCCCGGGCCGTCCCCCCCGGCACGGTGGGAAGCGCCAGGAGCAACGCCAGGGGGAGGACCGCCATCCCCTTCCTGATCAGCGGTGCGAACAGTTGGCTCCTACGCCGACCCACGGGATCCGCCCGAATTCCCCCCAGCCTAGGGAGAGGAGATCCCTTGTCCCAGGCTCGCCTGGATGTTGCGACGCCACATCCAGGGCTTGATGCGGCGCAGCGCCGAGGCGCGAAGCCGTTCATCCCAGTCGGCGTCGCTCCAGCGCAGGGCTTCCTCCGCCCGCAGGTCGAGCAGCCACGGACGGGGCTGCAGCTCCGGATCGTCGCTGGTCGGCAGCGCAGGCCCGTTCCAGGGACACACCTCCTGACAGATGTCGCAGCCGGCCACCCAGCCCTGCAGCTGCGCCGCGATCGCCGCGGGCAGTTCGGGATCCCGGTTTTCGATGGTGTGGTACGCCAGACAGCGGCGGGCATCCACCACGAAGGGTTCCGGGATCGCCCCTGTGGGGCAGGCGTCGAGGCAGGCGCTGCAGCGGCCACACAGGGGTTCCGCGGGCCGGTCCGGAGGCAGCGCCACGGTGGTGAGCAGATGACCCAGCAGCAGCCAGGATCCCCGGCGCCGGTGGATCAGGTTGCCGTTCTTGCCGATCCAGCCCAGCCCGGCCTCCTCAGCCCAGGCCTTGTCCATCAGGGGGGCGCTGTCCACGCACACCCGCCAGCGGCTGCCCGGTTCCCGCTCCTCCAGCCAGCGCCCCAACCGCCGCAGCCGGCCCTCGATCAGGCGGTGGTAATCCCGCCCCCAGCCGTAGCGCGCCACCTTCAGGGCCCCCGCCCTCGGCACGGCGTCCACGTGATGGGGCAGGGCCACCGCCACCAGGGTGCGAACCCCGGGCAGAAGCTCCGTCACCGCCCGGCGGCGGGGATCGGCCATCCATCCCATTCCCGCCTGGTGCCCCACCGCCAGCCAGCGCTCCAGGGCGGCGCTGCGCAGGGCCAGACGCGGCCCACCGGGCACCGCCGCGAGGCCCACCGGGTGGAAACCCAGGGCGTAGGCCTGCTGCTTCAGTTCCTCAGCGACGCTCATGGAGGTTGGACGCTTCACACCTGATCGTTAAGGTGGAGGAAATCCGCGCCCGCCCGCGTGACCGATTCTCCCACCACCCGGTTCAGCCCCCTGCTGCGTTGGATGGGCATCACCCTCGTGGTGCTGCTGCTCCTGCAGATGCTCTCGGTGCTGATCCTCTGGGACTGGGGTTCCGAACCCTTCCGCCAGCTGGTGGTGGAGCGGCTGGTGAACCAGGCGCCCATGGCCTTGACCGGCCTGGTTCTGATGTATCTGTCGTCGCGGATCGAGGACAGCGCCGCTTCGGAAGCCCGTACCCCCCTTCTCTGGAGCGTCTGCATCATCAGTGGCCTGCTCGCCGTGCTCCTCACCGCATCCCTGCCGGTCGCCTTCGGGGGCGATCAGATGATGCAGGAGCAGACCGACCAGCAGCTGGCCGCCCAGCGCGCCCAGCTGGAGATGGCCCGCCAACAGAGCGCCAACCCCGCCGTGCTCCAGCAGCTCGTGCGTCAGGCGGAAGCCGCCGGCCAGATTCCCCCCGGCGCCAGCGACGCCCAGAAGACCCAGGCGGCGCGTGCCTTCATCGACCGCCAGCTGGAGTCGATGCAGAGCAAGTTCACCCAGTCCGAGCAGGCGGCCAAGGTGGCCAACAGCCAGCGCCGCTTCGGCAGCTCGGGGGGAGCTGTGGCCCTGATCGTGGCCTTCACGATCCTCTGTCTCGGCACCGTCCTCTGACCCCGGAAATCCTTTGCTGAATCCGCTGCTCACCTCCCGTTTGGCGTGGCGTCGATCCGCGTCTGGTTACCGTTAGGTTCTTCCCACGCCATGGTCCGTGGTTCCCTCCAGTCCCCGACCCGATCAGCCGCTGGGCAACCGCCTTCAGCAGGATCTCAAGAATGATCTGATCGCCGGCCTGCTGGTGGTGATCCCCCTGGCGACCACGATCTGGCTCGGCACCACGGTCAGCCGCTTCGTGCTGGCCTTTCTCACCTCCATCCCCAAGCAGTTCAACCCCTTCAACACCCTGAATCCGCTCCTCCAGGAGCTGATCAATCTCGGGGTGGGTCTGCTGGTTCCCCTGCTCGGCATCCTGCTGATCGGGTTGATGGCCCGCAACATTGTGGGCCGCTGGCTGCTGGAGTTTGGGGAGGGAACCCTGTTGCGCATCCCCCTCGCCGGTTCCGTCTACAAGACCCTCAAGCAGCTGCTGGAGACCTTCCTGCGGGACAACTCCCGTCGCTTCCGCCGGGTGGTGTTGGTGGAGTACCCACGCGAGGGCCTCTATGCCCTCGGCTTTGTCACGGGCGTCCTCGGGGCCTCGATCCAGGCCGATTTCGACCAGACCATGTTGAGCGTGTTCATTCCAACAGCCCCCAACCCCACCACCGGTTGGTATGCGGTGGTGCCCGAACGCTCCGTCCGGGATGTGGATCTCAGCGTCGAGGATGCCTTCCGCACGATCATCTCCGCCGGCATCGTCAGTCCCGACGAGAAGGAGACCCCCTCCAACCGCAGCTTCTCCAGCCTGCTGGCCCAACTGCGCGCACCCCAGCTTTCCTGAATGAAGAGCCGTACCCTCGCCCGCGAACTCGCGCTGCTGATGCTTGGTCAGGTCAGCGACCGGGCCACCCCCACCCCTGACCTTTCCCTGGAAAGCCTGTTGCATCAAGCCCTTTCCAGCCTGGCCCAGCATGTGCGCGAGTCCCTCGACCGCTCCGCGGCCGATCTCCAACAGGCCGAGCGCGACCTGCTCGACAGCGAATTGCAGGAAGGCGACGAAGCCTCGCTGCCCCGGGTTCGCCAGCACCTGCGGGAGGGCCTCGGCCATGCCGAGCATGCCCTGAATCGCCTTTCCGCGAGCCTGGAGCTTCCCCGTCTGCTGCTGCTGGCGGATCAGGAGGAGGTGAGGCGAGGTGCGATCGAGCGCACCCGGGCTGTTCTGGCGGACCGGCAGGCCATCGACGCCCGCCTCGACGCGGTGATGGAGGGTTGGCGCCTCGGGCGGTTGCCCCGCATCGATCGCGATATCCTCCGCCTCGCCGCGGTCGACCTCGAGTCCCTCGGCACTCCCCCGGCGGTGGCCTGCAACGAAGCGGTGGAGCTGGCCAACCGCTATAGCGATGAGCAGGGCCGGCGCATGATCAACGGCGTGCTGCGTCGGTTCACCACGACGAGGGTCTGAGCGGCGATGGTGTTCGATTGGTTCAACCGCGGCGTCCCCCCGCAGGAGTCCGCCGCCACCCCGCCGGAGACGGCGGTGCCCTCCCAGGCCGAACCGGCGCCTGACCCCCCCCCGGAACCGGAACCCCCCGGAGAGGGGGAAAGCACCGAAGCACCCGCGATCGGCTCGGTCGACCAGGACGCCCTGGCCTGGGCCCGGGAGGCCTATGCCCGCCTGCGGGCCCAGCAGGAGGCCGCCCGCCACGCCACCGCACCACCT
>JBIIND010000228.1:0-3743 GCA_044337665.1 Cyanobium sp. | reverse complement strand
CTGGATAGAAGGCTGCTGCCTGAGGCTGACCTCCACCGGCGCCCGCTATAAACCAATCGCATCCTCCAGATCAGGCGTCAACTCTTCCCGGATGGGGGTAGGCCGCGACGCATCTAGAGGATTGGTCTCTTGGGCCTTCCGCCGCGTCTACGACAACTGAATGGATGGTCCGAACTTCTCAACTGCGGGAGTCACGATCGCGTCACATAGCATGGCGCCAGTTCGGGTCCGGCGTTTCTGTCGTCTGGATTCACCCCAAATGGGGGTTTCGTCACCGGACCCGTCTATTGCACTGTACTGCTTCGTCGCTAGGTGACTCTGATGAGCCAGGTAGCATCCGCAAAGCCGCTCAGCATCGGCGCGTTGGAGGCCAGTTATCCGCTGTACTGCAAGGCGATGCGCATTCTGATCCGTGATGGCAAAACCCTGGAGTAGATCCAGCGGAGCCTCTGCTGGGATCGCCTGCGCTCCCTGCATCATTGTCTGCCCAGGAGCTACCAGGATCCTAAAATGATGTATCTCCACCTGAAGCGAGAGATCTGCGCGTGAAGAGGGTTCTGGCCATCATTCTCGGCGGCGGCGCCGGCACCCGCCTCCAGCCTCTGACCCTCACCCGTGCCAAGCCGGCTATGCCGCTGGGGGGCAACTATCGCCTGATCGACATTCCGATCAGCAACTGTATCAACTCAGGCATCAGCCAGATCTACGTGCTGACGCAGTTCAACAGTCAATCCCTCAATCGCCACATCAGCCTCACCTACAACCTTTCCTCCTCCTTCAAGGGTGGCTTCGTGGAGGTGCTGGCGGCCCAGCAGACCCCAGAAAGTCCCAGCTGGTTCGAAGGCACGGCCGATGCGGTGCGACAGTACCGCGAACTGTTCGAAACCTGGGATGTGGATCAGCTGCTGATCCTCTCCGGCGATCAGCTCTACCGCATGGACTACGTAGCCTTCATCGAGGCCCACCGTGCCAGTGGCGCGGCGCTCACGGTTGCTGCCCTGTCGGTGGATGCGCCCACGGCGGAGGGCTTCGGGTTGATGCGCACCGAAGCCGATGGGCGGATCCGGGCGTTCAGCGAAAAGCCCCGTGGTGCGGCACTCGAGGCCATGCGTGTCGACACCGCGGCGCTCGGGCTTGACGCCGATGTGGCGCAACGGCGGCCGTTCCTTGCCTCAATAGGCATCTATGTGTTCGAGCGCGACACGCTCTTCAACCTGCTCAGCAGTCACCCGGAGGCGACGGACTTCGGCAAGGACATCATCCCCACGGCGCTCAGCAGCGGGCTGCGACTGCAGAGCCATCTGTTCGCTGGCTACTGGGAGGACATCGGTACGATCAAAGCCTTCTTTGCAGCCAACCTGGCCCTGACCGATGCGCAGCCGGCCTTCAGCTTCTACGACGAAACAGCCCCGATCTATTCCAGGGCGCGCTATCTGCCTCCCAGCCAGATGCACAACGCCCAGATTCGTCGATCGATTGTCGGCGAAGGCTGCCGACTTGATCGCTGTGTGGTCGATCACTGCGTCCTCGGCTTGCGCCTGCGACTGGAGGAGGACGTGGTGCTCAGGGACACCCTGGTGATGGGTGCCGACAGCTCCGAGTCGGAACGCCAACGCGCTACCCTGCGCGCTCAGGGAGGGGTGCCGTTGGGTATCGGCCGCGGCTCCCATGTGGTCAACGCGATTCTCGACAAGAACGTGCGAATTGGCTACAACGTCCAGGTGATCAACAAGGATCGCGTGCAGGAGGCCGATCGCAGTGCCCTGGGCTTCACCATTCGCGATGGCATTGTGGTGATCGAGAAGAACACGACCCTGGCCGACGGCACAATCATCTAGCGCCGACCGCCGGGTCATGCGTTTCGGTCAGTGCCTGTAGAGCTGGTATCGGGTGTGCAGCTCGATGCTGGCATCGGGTGCCAGCTCGATCTTCCGGTCACCGCTGAGCAGCGCCTGGCGGGGGCCGCTCCAGGGTTCGATGCAGACCATTGGGCGAGGTGGTTCGGTCCAGAGCACCACCAGATCGAACGGGTGGCTCAGCTGCAGTTCGAGCGTCGCTCCAGCCGCCTCATCAACAAGGCGCACCGGGCCGGTAGGGCGGATGAGCAGATCGATGCCATCGGCCAGCGATTCCATCTGCTCTGCGGTGGGGGCTGGAGCCATGGTCAGATGGTTGAGGCAGGTGTCCGGCAGCTCCTCGAAACGCACACCCTGCAGGCTGGAGAGATTGAAATAGGGATGCAGCCCGAAGCTGAACGGCATCGGCGCGTTGCTGCGGTTGCTCACCGTAGTGCTGATCTCCAGGGCTGATGGCGCCAGGCGCACTTCCATGCGGAGCTGGAACTGGAACGGGTAGGCCTGCAGCGTCTCGGGCGTATCCGAGAGCAACAGCCGAACGCCGCGTCCATCGGCCAGGGGCTCCATCTGCCAGGGCAGCGACCGTGCGAAGCCGTGTTGACCCAGGCTGAAGGTGCCCTGGTGCAGCGGCAGCTGGTTGTCCGGCAGCCCGCCGGTGATCGGGAACAGCACCGGAAAACCTCCCCGCACCGACTGGGCCGGATCGAGGAAGCGTTCCCTATCCAGGTACACCACCTCCCGATCGCCGCAGCGCCAGCCGCTGATCAGGCCGCCCCGCTCGGGCACCAGCCGCAGCAGATCACCGCTGCTTGGGTCGCTGAACTCCCAGTGCCTGTAGGGGGCTTCGCGCTGGATCAGAGGCATGGGCAAGCCGAACAAAACGAACCAACGTCAGTTTGCTGCCGGGCGGTCGCCAGCGCTGCCCCCATCCGGGAACATCTCAGAGGTTCTCCCCAGCCGACGGGAGAGACGGAGGATCCCGCATGTTCTGGGAGCCGTTCTTCTGGCTCCATTTTTATGCCCTGGCCAGCAACCAGGGCAGGAACCAATGACCCACTGCGAGGTGTATGAATCATTCCTGGAGAATCTGCGCAGCGTGATCAAGGAACTCGGCGATGTCTCCAAGTCCGCTCTGGCGGGCGCCTGGGGCTATGTGAGCAGCAAGGGAAGCGGAAACCTGCCGGTGGGGGGTGAGGAAGGGGAGGGGTGATTACGGCCCAGGGCCACGCCAACGGGTCGCGGGCAAGCGGGTGCTGACCAGAAAGGCCGCAGCCACCAGGGCTGCGGAGGTCCACAGGCAGGCCTGCATGCCACCCACCAGAAACATGGCTCCGGAAAGCAGGGTGCCCACCAGGCGGCCGGCGGCGTTGGCCATGTAATAGAAGCCAACGTTGAGGCTCACGGCCTCAGCATCGGAATAGGCCAGGATCATATAGCTGTGGATCGAGGAATTCATGGCAAACACCACCGCAAACACCGCCAGGCCCACCACCACCGCCACGCCGGGATGGCCCACCTGGCGCCACAGGGCGATGGCGATCAGGGCCGGAACCGCCGTGAGCAAGGCGCTCCAGAACTGCACGGCGCGGGCGCCGGGAGGAGCGTTCTGGCCCCAGGCGCGCCGCAGGGCCGGCGCTGAGCCCTGCACGATCCCGTAGCCGATCACCCACAGGCCCATAAAGCCACCCACCTCCCAGAAGCGCCACCCCAACGCCGCCTCGAGGAACACCGGCAGGGCCACCACGAACCACACATCGCGCCCGCCGAATAGGAAGAAGCGCGCCAGCGAGAGCACGTTGATGCCTTGGCTTTTGGAGAACAGCGTACGGAAGCCGGGCTTCTGCTTCATGCGGCCCATGTCCGCCGGGAGCACAAGGGTTCCGAAAA
>JBIIND010000226.1:0-3748 GCA_044337665.1 Cyanobium sp. | reverse complement strand
CCGTCCGCGCCGCCGCGGCCGCGGCGCCGATTCCCTTCTTTGCCATCGGGGGCATCGACCTCGCCAATCTGGCCGCCGTGCGCGCCGCAGGCGCTGAGCGGGTGGCGGTGGTGCGGGCGATCACCGTCGCGGCCGACCCCGCCGCCGCCACCACAGCCCTGCTGGCGGCCCTCGGGGCAGAGGCCCCGCAATGAGCGCCCCAGATCAGATCACGATCCAGGTGAACGGTGAATCCCGCTCCGCCCCCGCGGGCCTCAACCTGGAGGCGGTTCTGCGCCAGCTCGGCTTTCAGCCGCTCCTCGTGGTGGTGGAATTCAACGGCCGGATCCTGCCGCGCCACTCCTGGAGCGCGCAGCCGGTGGTGGAATCCGATGCCCTGGAGGTGGTCACCATCGTCGGGGGCGGTTCCTAGATTTCCCCCACTTCCCCCTTCTGATGCGATGCCTGCCCGACTGCTGCGGCGCATGGCCAGTCTCCTGGCCGTGCCCGTACTTCTGAGCGGTCTGTTGTTCCTCCATCCCCACCCGGCCGATGCGGCCAGTGGCGGCCGCATCGGCGGCGGCAGCTTCCGATCCGCCCCCTCCGGTCCCCGCGGCTACGGCGGTGGCAGCTATCGCGGCGGCGCTGGTCGCAGTTACGGCGGCTATTCCGGGGGTGGGGGGTACTACGGCGGCGGCGGTGGTTTCGGCGGGGGTGGCGGCTTCGGCTTCCCCTTCATCGTGCCGATCTTCGGCTTCGGCGGCGGGTTGTTTGGTCTGCTGGTGCTGATGGCTGTGGTGGGCCTGGTGATGAATGCGATCCGTGGAGGTGGCCCCGCCCTTCCCGCCTCCGGCGACGGCTCCCTGCCGGCCTACTCCGCCGACGGCCCGGTTTCGATCGCCCAGCTTCAGGTGGGCCTGCTGGCCTCCGCGCGGGAGCTGCAGGCCGATCTGCGCCGCCTGGCCAGCGGTGCTGACACCTCCAGCAATGAGGGCCTGCAGCGGGTGTTGCAGGAAACCAGTCTGTCCCTGCTCCGCCATCCCGACCTCTGGGTCTACGCCAACCTGGAGGAAGGGCAGGTTCCGTTCGCCAGTGCGGAGAGCACGTTTAATCGTCTGTCGGTCCAGGAGCGCAGCAAGCTCAGCCGCGAGCTCACCATCAACGTCGCCGGCCGCCGCAGCACCGAGCCCTCTGCCCTGCGGGCCGGCAGCAGCGATGCCACCAGCGATTACATCGCCGTGACCCTGCTGGTGGCAAGCCGTCGCCCGCTCCGGCTCAAGGGTTCGGACAACGCGGAGGATCTGCGGGATTCCCTGCAGAAAATCGGAGCCCTGGGGCCCGAGGATCTGCTCGCCCTTGAGGTGATCTGGCAGCCTGAGGGGGCCGGTGAGGTGCTGAGCACCGAGGAGCTCCTCACGGCCTATCCCCAGCTGCAGCACCTCTGAATTCGGGCTGGAGCGACATCTGAAGGATGCGCAGGGCGGCCATGGCCGCCCCGTAGCCGTTGTCGATGTTCACCACCGTCAGCCCTGGCGCGCAGCTAGCGAGCATGCCGTGCAGGGCGGCCATTCCCCCGGCGCTCACCCCATAGCCCACCGAGACGGGCACCCCGATCACGGGTTGGGGCAGCAGTCCGGCCAGCACCGTGGGCAGAGCCCCCTCCATGCCGGCGCAGGCGATCAGCACCCGAGCCCGGCGCAGGTTATCCAGCTCGTTCAGCAGGCGATGCAGTCCCGCCACCCCCACGTCCAGCACCAGTTGGCTGGCCACCCCATGGCATGCCAGGGCCAGCCGGGCTTCCGCCGCCACCGTGCGATCGCTGCTGCCCCCACCCAGCACCGCCACCTCCCCCAGGGCAGGGTTCTCGGCAGGTAGGGACGGGGTCACCAGACAGCGGGCGTCGGGGTGGTGCTGGAGCGGAATCGCACCCGTGGGGTCATGCCGCTCCAGTTCCCGGGCCACCGCCTTCACCTTGGCCGGGGTCACGCGGGTCACCAGGCCCAATTCACCGACCCCATGGAGTTCCTGGAGGATCGCAGCGATCTGGGACGGACTCTTGTTCTGGCCCCAGATCGCTTCGACCATGCCCAGGCGCTCGCGGCGCCCAAGGTCGAGCCTGGCGTCAGGCGGCGAGGGCTGCGGGGTCGAGCTCACCGGCATGCACCAGGGGGAAAGGATTGCTGGTGGGGGGAAGGCCTGGCGTGATCCCTTGGCTCAGGCAGCGGCGGGCCAGCGCCTCGAAGCGCGCTTGCACGGCCTGCACCTCCGCCTCGGGGATCGATTTCCACTGCTCACGGCTGGCCCAGCGGATCAGCAACACCCCCTCCTCCCGCTCGGCGTCCCAGTGCAGGTCCCGGCCGAGATAACCGGGTTGGCGGCGCAGCCAGGGGTCCCAGCTGTGCGTTTCGGCATGGAGCCAGGCGGCTCGGGCATCGGCCTGAACCCGAACCCGCAGGTGTTCGATCACCGCCACCTCGAGGCAACCGTCGGGGTCGGCGAAGGCGGTGAGGGAGGCTTCGAATTCCGGTGCTTCGCCCTGGAACCCGGAGGGGGAGGCGGTGGCCTGGAGCCGGGTGTTGGGCGAGGGGGGGAAGCCGTTCACCGGACTCTGCAAAGAAAGGTAACGAGATCCTAGGGGATTTTTTCCGCCCCGTTCAAGGCCAGCAGGGCCACCGCATGGGCGGCGATGCCCTCCTCCCGGCCGACCGGGCCCAGTCCCTCATGGGTGGTGGCCTTCACCCCCACGCGATCGGCCTCCACCCCGAGGTGGGTGGCGATCGATTCCCGCATCGCCTCGATGTGGGGCCGCAGCTTCGGGCGCTCCGCCACCACCACCGTGTCCACATTGACCACCTGCCAGCCCCGCTGCCGCACGAGCTCCATCACTCGCCCCAGCAGCTCCAGGCTGTTGGCCCCCCGCCAGCGGGCATCGTCGGGGGGGAAGTGCTGGCCGATGTCCCCCAGGCCCAGGGCGCCCAGCAGGGCATCCATCAGGGCATGCACCAGCACGTCCGCGTCACTGTGACCGTCCAGCCCCAGGCCGTCGGGGTGGTGCAGGGTGAGGCCCCCGAGGATCAGGGGGCGACCCGGCACGAGGCGATGGATGTCATAGCCATTGCCGATGCGCAGTTGCATGGCTTCCCCGGCAAAGCACCAATCTGACCGCCAGAGGACGCCACCGACCGGAGCAGTACCGCGCTCGGGAGCGATATTCATTCATCAGAATTACCGTTTTTGTTAAGTCTTCCTGCGCTGGTTGCGTTGGTCTGACGGGACGGCTGGGGTCGATGCATCGGCGATGCGGCGGATCCTGGAAATTCCCCCAGATCGCGTCAATGAATGGTGGGTTACAGTAAATGGATGGGAGGTGAGATTTCGCAAGGAAAGTTGCGCTGCGTGGTCGTCGAGGACCAGGTCATGTTTCTGCAGCTTCTTGTCGCCATGCTGCGCGGCCATGAAGCTCTTGATGTCGTCGGCACGGCCCTCACCGTCGCCGAGGGCAAGGCGGTCTGTGTGCAGCAACGCCCCGACGTGCTCATCCTCGACCTGGCCCTGCCGGATGGCCGCGGCCTTGAAGTCGTCCAGACCCTGCTGGAGGTGGCTCCGGCCTCCCGCCTGATCGTGCTCTCCGGAGAGGCCAGCAGTTTTGTCTGTCCCGTGCCCCTGCGTTCGATGATCCACGCCGTCGTGGACAAAACCCGGGCCTACGGCACCCTCAGTCAGGAGATCGCCGAGCTCTGCCGCCTGCGGCTGGCCCAGGCCAGGGAGG
>JBIIND010000009.1:0-13447 GCA_044337665.1 Cyanobium sp. | reverse complement strand
CGGGCGAGGGCCTCGAGGCTCAGCACCAGGTCGTCGACGACGGAGCGGTACTGCTCAGCGAGACGGGAAAACACGGCGGGCCTAGGGAACTTTTCGAATCCTAAGGTTTTCTTTTGATTTTTGCAGGCCTCCCCGGACCCTATGCGCGCTTGCCCACCGGGTGGGGTTCAGCTGTCCGCCAGCTGCCACCAGCCCAGGGCGGGACCCAGAAAGCGCACGGTGATCCAGAACAGCGCCAGGGCTCCGATCCCCACCCAGGCACCGCGGGTGCTCAGCTGCACGAAGCGGTCCGCCTGGTTGCGGCTGAGGGGTAACCAGGGAACGAGGCGCGGCGAAGTGTCGATGGGCTTGGTGCCCGTGGCTTTCTTCTGGCGGGGGGGCAGCCCCTGGTCGGCGCGGCGCTTCGCTTCTCCCATCGCAGTTCAGAGGGTTCTCCAGGGAGGCTAGGGCGGCCTCAGGAGGGCAGCAGTCGGGTCAGTTGCACCCATGGTTCAAGGGCGCTGAACACCTGCCTCCCCCAGCTCCGGCCCCGCAGGCGGCCATCCAGCACCGCCAGGCGTCCGCCTCCCCGCCGCAGGCTCGCCACGCCCCGCTGCAGGCGGTTCAGGGCGTCCGGCAGGAGGAGTTCGCGGAACCAGTCCCGCCCCTGCTGGCGCAACCGGGCGACCCGGGCGGCCGTGAGGGGATCCTCCAGGCTCGCGATCGGCAGTAGTCCCACCACCACCTGGGCGGGCAGGGGGAGCTGCCCCTGGTGCTCCAGCCACCAGGACCAGCGGCAGCAGAGCACGCCGTTGCCCTCCGGTGCCCCGCACTCCTGGCCGACGCGGCTGCCGAACTCCGCGGCCAGGGCGCTGGCCAGACCACGGCGCAGCGAATCGTCATCCAGCAGGACGACGCTCAGGCCGGCCTGCCCGAGCACCAGACGCCGGCAGTGGTCGAGCAGGTGCTCCGCCAGTTGCGGGCTCGTGGGCAGGGGCTGGCGCAAGGGCGCGTAGAGGGGCAGCGGGTCAGAGAGGGGGCGATCCGCCAGGTCGAGCAGAACCGTGGGGGCGAGGCCGAGCACCGTTGCCGCCTGGGGGAGCTCCCCGGCAAGCACCGCCCCGCGCCCTTCCAGCAGACCCCCCAGCTCCATCAGCGGTTCGAGCGGCTGGCGGTGCAGCTGCCACTGCAACCCCCCGGCATCGAGACCGGCCCAGCCGCACCAGCCCCCCTCGGCCGCTGCCAGCCATGCGGGCCAGGGGGCGGGCAGGGGATTGAGCAGGGGCAGCAGGTGGCGCAGCGGCGCCTCGTCCTCCGGGGCCAGGGGCACCAGGCCCTGGCCCCGTCGCGGATGGCGAAGGATGCGACGGCTCAGTCCTTGGTGGAGGCTCAACAGGCTCTCCTCCAGAGCCGGCTGGCTGAGGATCAGTTCGTTCCAATGCCGCGGCTCCACCCGGATGGCGAGGGCGTCCCGCAACGCCCCCTCCAACCGCTCCGCCTCCGGGATCACCAGCTGCCTTTCGCCCAGCTGCCCCGCCCGCCAGGCTTGCAGGAGTTCACGATGGCCCATCAGCCAGAGCCGGGCCGAGGCGGGGGCCTGGGACCCCTGCCAGCACGCCAGCGGCAGTCCGGCGGCCCGCAGCCGTGGCCACTCCTCCTGGAGCAGCCGCTGGCGCACCCCATCGCTGACCACCAGGGCCAGCGGCACCTCGCTCAGGGCCAGGGGGACCAGCAGGCTGATCCACCAACTCGGATCGGCGCCCGGGGCCAGCCGCACCAACGTCTGGTCGCCCCGCCGCAGGCTGCGCGCCACCAGCCGGCTGAGGGTGAGGTGGTGCGGCCAGCGGGGCTGTCCCTCGCCCTGCAACAGGGCCTTGAGATGCAGGTGGGCGCTGGCTTCCAACATCCTGGGATCGTAGGCAGGGCCCGGGCGCTCAAGGGCAGCGAGCACGACAGCCCGTCCGCTGCCCAGGCTCCCCTGTAGGAAGCTGGCTGGATCGCCCTGAAGCCCCCATGACGCCCGCCTGGCAGAGCCGACCCGTGGGGCTGGTGGGACTGGGCCTGATCGGCGGATCCCTCGGCCTCGACCTGCGCGGTCTGGGGGCGTCGGTGCACGCCCTGGTGCACCGGCCGGAGACCGCGGAGCGGGCCCGCCAGAGGGGGCTGGCGGATCGGGTGTCCACCGATCCCGCCGTGTTGGCGGCGTGCGGTCTGGTCGTCCTCTGCCTTCCCCTTGACCGGCTGCTGGCCCCCGACCCTTCCCTCGTCGCCGCCTTGCCGATCGGGGCCACCGTCACGGACGTCGGGTCGGTGAAAGGGCCTGTACTGGCCGTCTGGGAGCCCCTGTTGGGGGAGCGGTTCGTCGCTTCCCACCCCATGGCCGGCACCGCCCATTCCGGCGTGGAAGCGGGAGAGCCGGGGCTGTTTCGCGGCCATCCCTGGGTGCTGACCCCCACGCCCCATACCGATCCCCAGGCGCTTGTGGCCGTGGAGGCGCTGGCCCAAGCCCTGGGGGCTGTGCCGATCCGCTGTGGCGCCGGGGAGCACGACCGCGCCGTGGCGCTCATCTCCCATCTGCCGGTGCTGGTGAGCGCCGCCCTGCTGCAGGCCGCCGACCGGGGGGGCGGCGCTGAGCTGGCTCCCCTGGTGCGCGCCCTGGCCTCCGGCGGCTTCGCCGACACGACCCGGGTGGGTGGGGGCAACCCCGAGCTCGGTACGTTGATGGCCCGCCACAACAGACCGGCGCTGCAGGCGGCCCTGGCGGCCTACCGCGCCGCTCTCGATGCACTGGAGGAGCGGGTGGACGCGGGTGACTGGGAGGGGCTCCACCGCCTTCTGGAAGACTGCCGTGCCCTGCGCCCCCCCTTCCTGAAGGGGTGATCCCCGCTCAGGCCGGCAGCCGCAGTGGTGTGCCGCGCCCCGCCAGCAGCTGGCGGCAGGCCATCAGGGCCGAGAGGCTGACACCGGCCGTCCCCTCCCCCGGGTGGATGGCGTCACCGCAGAGCCAGAGGCCCGCCAGGGGGGTGCGGCTCGCCAGGCCGAAGGGACCGAAGTGGCCGGGCTGCTGCCCCAGCCCTCCCACCCAGCCCCAGGGCCGGCCCGTCCAGTGGGCGAAGCCCCGCGGGGTCGCCAGCTCGCCGTGGCACCAGTCCTGGGGAGCCACCCCGAGCAGCCGCTCCAGTCCCGCCTGGATCCCCGCCATCCCCTCCTGTTTCCTCCGGCTGTAGGCCGCTGGCTCCAGGTTGAACCAGGGGCGGGCGGGGGTGAACACGCTCGCGATCACGGTGGCCTGCCCCGCTGGGGCTCGACCGTCCCCCTCCCGGCTGATGGAGACGAACAGCGAACCCGGTTCGCCCCAGTCAAGCTGGAGATGGCCCGGGCAGTCGGGGGGAAGCCGCTCCCGCTCCACCGCTCCGTAGAACACCAGGGCGCCGCTGGGTTCCGGCAGCCCCTGCAGCCGCCGGCCGTAGCCCGGGGGCAGGGCATGCCCCAACAGCTCGGGGAGGGTCTGGGGGGGCAGGCTGAGCACCACCTCCCGGGCCTGTCGCTGGAAGGGCGCGCCGCCGGGACCCTCACCCTCCAGCCTCCAGCCGCCGCCGGAGGCCTGGCCGGGATCCAGGCAGCGCACGCGATGCCGGCGGCGCAGCCGTCCCCCCCCCTCGGTCAGGGCCCGCTCCAGGGCGTCGCTGAGCGCCTGCATCGATCCCTGCAGGTGCCACAGCCCCAGGGGTTCCTGCACCATTGCCAGCACCGTCGCGCCGTAGAGGGCCGCCGTCCGGTCCGCCGGTTCCTGGGAATAGAGCCTCAGCTGAAGGTCGAGGAAGCGGCGCAGGCGCGCCATCTGGCCGCAGCCGCTGAGCCGGAGCAGGTCCGCCATCGTCGCCCCGATCAGCGGCGCACTCAGCACCGTGTCCGGACCGATCGCCCCCAGGAGCTGGCCCAGGTCCCAGGGTGAGCGTGGAGGCAGGATGGGATCGCGGGCCGCGAAGCGCCAGTTCGCCCGGTGAATCGCCGAACACAGGCCCCAGAAGCGCTCGCTGCCGGGGAACTGGATCTCCCGTTCCCGCCGCCAGGCGAGCGGGTCGCGCCGGATCCGCACCGGCGGCAGGCCGTCCGCCAGGTCGACGACGCAGCCCGGGTCGAGCGGCTCGGCGGCGGGGGCCGGCACCCCCAGGTGCCGGAACAGGCGCTCATGGATCCCACCGGTCTCCAGCCCGGCCACCTGGGTGGCCCCCACATCGAAGGTCCAGGGGCCGCGTCGGAACGTGCCGGCGCAGCCTCCGCCCTGCGTGTGGGCTTCCAGCACCTCCACCGCCAGCCCGGCGTGGGCCAGCAGGGCGCCGGCCGTCAGGCCGGCGATCCCCCCTCCCACCACCGCCACGTCGATCCCCCCGGGTGGACGGGCAGCTGGGGCCTGGTTCATGGCTGCATGCTGCCACCCGGCCCGGGCGTGCCGTGGCAGGGTGGGGCCCCGCCCCGTCCTGGTCGATGACGACGACGACGCTGCTGGTGGCCGCCCTGGCCCTGTTGGCGCTGCTGGTGCTGTGGCTGATCGCCCGGGCTGCGGCTCTGATGCTGCGCCTCACCCTTCTGGTGGCGGTGGTCGCCGGCCTGGCGCTGGTGATCGGATTACGGGCCGGAGGCCCCCCGCTCAGCCCCGCCATCCCCGTGGCCCCCCCGTCCGCGCCGCGTTGATGGCCGATCCCGGAGCCGATCCCCTCGCCGACTGGCTGACCCGCCGTCTCGGTGTTGGCCTGCGCGGCCGCGCCCCCGTCGCCGGGGGCTGCATCCACAGCGCCTGGTGCCTGACGATGGTCGATGGGACCCGCCGCTTCGCGAAAACCAGCCCCGCCGCCGCCCTGCCCCTGCTGGAGGCCGAGGCTGACGGACTGGTGGCCCTGGCGGCCGCGGCCGACCCCATCCGCCTGGTTGTGCCCGCCCCGCTGGCGCTCGGGGTGGTGGCGGGGCAGGCGGTGCTCGTGCTGCCCTGGCTCGAGTTGGGGGGGGGAGCCTGGCATGCCTGTGGTTCGGCCCTGGCCGCCCTGCACCGCCGCAGCCTGGAGGTCCCGCTCCTGGTTGGGGACCGGGGCGCGGCGGCCTTCGGTTGGCCCCACGACAACTGGATCGGCTCCGCCCCCCAGGAGAACGGTTGGCTGGAGGACTGGGGGCGCTTCTTCTGCCTGCGCCGACTCGCTCCCCAGCTGGAGCGCCTGGCCCGCCGCTCGGGGGTGCTGCCGGGAGCGGCGAAACTGCTGGAGCGCACCCCGCGCTGGTTGGCCCAGCACCGGCCGGAACCCTGCCTGGTGCACGGTGATCTCTGGAGCGGCAACGCCGCGATGCACTCGGATGGCCGCGGGGTGATCTTTGATCCGGCGGTCCACCGGGCCGACCGGGAGGTGGATCTGGCGATGGCACGCTTGTTCGGCGGCTTTCCGGAGGCCTTCTTCCAGGGATACGAAGCCGAATGGCCCCTGCCCGCCGGTCACCGGGGCAGGGTCGGGCTCTACAACCTGTACCACCTTCTCAACCACGCCAACCTGTTCGGCGGCTCCTACGAGACCCAGGTTCGTGGGGCGATGGACAGGCTCTTGCGCCGGGGTATCGAGGAGCCGTGAGAAAGGGCGCAGAGGGGTTGGGGTGTCAGCGCACGGCTCAGCCGAGGTACTCCTGCCGCACGTTCTGCAGGCGTTGGAGCACCGCGCTGCGCTTCTCGCTGGTGGTGAGGTTGTCCCAGCTCCACTGGCCCACCACCACCAGGCCGAGCAGCTCGAGCAGGCCGGGGATGATCGGCAGGAGGTTGATCGTGTCCAGCACGCCCTTGATCAGGATCTGCGCCACGATCACCGCCACAAAAATGCCGACGATCTTGCCGACCTTTACCATTTGTGACCAGTCGATCTTGCCCAGCGTTTCATTGAGCTTGCCGACCACGTCGTGGTAGCGATCACTGAAGTCGAAGCCGTGGTCGACCGCCGCGGGAGAGGTCGTGCCGGTGTCCTGGCTCGTCTCCGGGGGGGCGCTGGGGGTTTCGCTCATGGGAGATCGAGCAGAGGATGGAACCGGCCCAAGGTACCTCTCGTGTTCCCCGTGACGCCAGCGGAGGTTCAGATCCATCGGCAGGCCCTGACGGTTCTGCGCGATGTTCTTCTCCAGCCCGCTCCCTGCGAGGGGTGCGCCCTGCTGATCGGGCGCCGTTTCCCAGACCGGGCTGAGGCCGCAGGCCCGGCTCGCCGCCTCTGGCGGCTGGAGCGCATCTGGCCCTGTCTGAACGTCTGGGAGCCCGCGCACGAACGGACGCGCCGCTTTCAGCTTGACCCCCGCGAGCAGCTGCTGGCGCAGCGGTGGGCGCGGCGGCGCCACCAGGAGGTGCTGGGTGCGGCCCACAGCCACCCCTGCGGCGCGCCCACCCCATCCCCCACGGATCTGGCCCTCACGGCAGGGCCGACCCTGATGCTGATCCTGGGCAGCGCCGCCAATGCCGCCAACGGAGCGCTGGGGTGCTGGTGGCTCGGCGATCAGGCGGACGGTTCAGGCCTGCGGTTCACCCCGCCGATCCCGTTGCTATGGAGAATGGTGGATTAAGAGCGTGAGACGGGATCGATGCTTCCCCCCGACACCAGTGGCGTGCAACTGACCCCGGATGAAGTGGCGCGGTTCTCGCGGCACCTCATCCTGCCGGAGGTGGGCATGGAGGGGCAGAAGAGGCTCAAGGCCGCCTCGGTGCTGTGCGTCGGCACTGGCGGGCTGGGCTCGCCGCTGCTGCTTTACCTGGCCGCCGCCGGTGTCGGCCGCCTCGGCATCGTCGACTTTGACGTGGTGGATCACAGCAATCTGCAGCGCCAGGTGATCCATGGCACCAGCTGGGTGGGCAAGCCCAAGATCGAATCAGCCAAACATCGCATCCAGGAGATCAATCCCCATTGCCAGGTGGATCTCTACGAAACAGCGCTCACCAGCGAGAATGCCCTGGAGATCATCGGCGGCTACGACCTGGTCTGCGATGGCACCGATAACTTCCCCACCCGCTACCTGGTCAACGACGCCTGCGTGCTGCTGGGCAAGCCGAATGTGTACGGGTCGATCTTCCGCTTCGAGGGCCAGGCCACGGTCTTCAACCTCGATGCGAACAGCCCCAACTACCGCGATCTCTACCCCGAACCGCCGCCGCCGGGCATGGTTCCCTCCTGTGCCGAGGGGGGCGTGGTGGGGGTTCTGCCGGGGATCATCGGCGTGATCCAGGCCACCGAGGCGGTGAAGATCATCACCGGCATCGGCACCACCCTGAGCGGGCGTCTGCTGCTGTTTGATGCCCTGAAGATGAGCTTCCGCGAGCTGAAACTGCGGCCCAATCCTGAGCGGCCCGTGATCGATCACCTGATCGATTATCAGGAGTTCTGCGGCGTGGGTGGCACGGCTCCGGGCCAAGAGGAGAGCGGCGCCGTACCCTCCATCACCGTGGCCGAACTCAAAACCCTGATTGACGGCAAGGTAGAGGATCTGCTTCTTCTCGATGTGCGCAACCCCCAGGAGGCGGAGATCGCCGTGATCCCGGGCTCGGTGCTTGTGCCTCTCGATCGAATCGAGAGTGGCGAAGCGATCGAAGACGTGCGGCGTCTGGCCCAGGGCAAGAACCTCTACGTGCACTGCAAGATGGGCGGGCGATCGGCTAAGGCCCTGATCGCCCTGGGACGTCACGGCATCGAAGGGGTGAACGTGACCGGTGGGATCAATGCTTGGAGCGAGGAGATCGACCCGGCCGTCCCCCGCTATTGAGGCGATGGGGCGGCGGTGGCCTCGGCGGGGGAAATCTCGGCCGGGATCACAAGACGGAGCAGGATCGGCGCCAGGAAGGTGGTGCCGATCACCATCAGCAGAATCCCCGCTTCAAGGGCGGGGGTGAGGATCCCGGCCTGGCTGCCCAGACCGAGGAAGATCAGGCCCACTTCGCCGCGGGGCATCATGCCGAGCCCCACCACCAGCCGATTGGTGGGTTCCTTGCTGAGATAGCACCAGCCAGCCGCCACCTTGCCGGCGATCGCCACCACCAGCAGGAAGGCGGCCACGATCAGGCCCTCCCGGTTGGCTGGATCGAGCGGGTTGAGCACCGAGAGGTCCATACCGGTGCCGATCAACACGAAGAACACCGTGGCGAACAGGGCCACCAGCGGCTTGACCGCCGCATCGATGTCGTGGGTGTGCTTGGAGGCGCTGAGGATCAGGCCCGCGGCGAAGGCACCGAGGGCGGCCTCCAGGCCGATGGCCTGGGCGGCGAAACAACAGACGGTGAGCACAAGAAAGCTGGCCACGGCCACATCGCCGGGGGCCTTGAGGCGATCCACCACCCAATCGAAGCCCGGGGCGGCCTTGCGGCTGAGCACCAGGGCCACCGCCACGAAAACCACCGCCGCCAGGCCGAGCCGCAGCAGTGGCCCGAGGCTGAAGGAGCCACCGCCGACGATCGCCACCACCACCGCCAGGATCACGATCCCGAGGATGTCATCGAGCACGGCGGCACCGATCACGATCTGGCCCTCCCGGCGCTTCAGCCAGCGCAGATCCCCGAACACACTGGCGGTGATGCCGATCGAGGTGGCGGTCATGGCGGCCCCGGCGAACACCGCCGGGATCAGGGGTACATGGAAGAGGAAATAAAGCCCCGCAGTTCCGAGGGCAAAGGGCAGCACCACCCCGGCCGTAGCCACGGTGCCGGCCTGCGCCCCCACGGCCACCAGTTCATCGAGCTCACTCTCCAGGCCGGTGAGGAAGAGCAGGGCGAACAGGCCGAGCTGGGAGACCGCCTCCAGGCTGGGGAAGGTTTCGTTGTAAACCGATTGCACCGCCTCGGGGGTGATCGCGGCCAGGGAGCCCACCAGGGAGGTCACTGCCGCGCTGAGCTCCGCACCGGCCTGGGGCGGCACGATCAGGCGCAGACCCGAGACGCCGATCAGAACCCCGGCCACCAGCTCGCCGAGGATCGTGGGCAACTGCAGGCGCACGAGCAGCTCGGCGATGGCGCGGGCCACGAGAAAAATCACCACGAAGCGCCCCACCTGCAGCAGGGTTTCGGCCACCTCAAGCTGGTGGGGGCTGATCTCCAGGAGAACGGGGGGTAGGGGTGGCATCGGTCGGGGTGGGGACAGGGAAGGTATAGGGAAGGACGATGGCGAGCTGGGGAAGCGTCTGGGAGTAGGACCAAACCGGATGGCGGGGACGGGGTGTTCGACCGTCAGCCGCAGCAGTCGTTACGCTTTCGCAGGTTCGACGGTCCCCCTGTTTCAGGCCCCCATGGCCGCGATCCGACTGCTCGAGTTATTGATTCTGCTGACGGCCCTGGCCGGCTTCACAGGAATGCTCCTGCGCCGCAACCTGTTCCTCAAAGTCCTGGCCATGGATGTGGGAGGCAGCGCCGTGGTGGCGCTGTTTGTTCTGCTTGCAGCACGGTCCGGATTGCGCAGCCCGATCCTGTCCCGTCTCAGGGCTCCCGGCGATCCGGCGGCGCTCAGCATGGATCTGGCCGATCCGATCCCCCAGGCCGTGATCCTCACCGCGATCGTGATCGGCCTCTCGATCCAGGCCCTGCTGCTGGTGGTGATCACCCAGCTGGCGAAGACCGATCCCTGTCTGGACGTGGAAAGCTTCGAACCGTGGGAGCGCCAATGACGACCGGATCAACACCCTGGGCTCCTGGACTCGTTCTGTGGTTACTGGCCCCTTACGGGGCCGGTTTCAGCGTGGCCCTGCTGCCAGCTCTCGCCACTCCCCTGCTGGTCAGCAGCACCCTGGCCACGGCGCTGCTCGGGGCCTGGACGCTGCGAGGCGGGAGCACGATCACGCTGCAGCTGGTGGGGGACTACGGCGTAAGCCTCTGCCTTGACCCCCTGGCGGGCTGGTTTCTGGTGCTCGCCGGGCTGGTGTGCTTTGCGGTGTGGATCGAGGCTCGGCGACAGGGATGGGATCGCACAGGCTGGCTGCTGTTGCTTGTGCTGCTGGGCGCCCTCAACACCTGTTTCCTTACCACGGATCTGATCAGTCTGTACGTGAGTCTGGAGGTGGTGGCGATCAGCGCGTTCCTGCTGCTGCTCAAAGGCGCCACCACCCAGGCGAGCTGGATCGGCCTGCGGTATTTGCTGGTCAGCAATACGGCCATGGGGCTCTATCTGATCGGCACAGCCCTGGTGTACGCCCAGAGCGGCAGTTTCGGTTTCGCCGCCCTGGCCGGCCTGCCGCCGGGAGCGCCGCTGGCCTTCGTCCTCGTCGGGCTGCTGACCAAGTCCGGCGTGTTTCTCAATGGCCTCTGGCTGCCCCGCACCCATGCCGAAGCGCCGCCCGAGGTCTCCGCCCTGCTCTCGGGCGTTGTGGTCAGCGCCGGGGCGCTGCCGCTGCTGCGCCTTGAGGGAGTCTCCCCTGCTATCCAGCAGTTGCTGGTGCCGATGGCCCTGGCCGGCTCCGCGCTCGGCGTGATCTATGCCCTGGTGGTGGACGATGGCAAGCTCTTGCTGGCCTGGAGCACCCTCGCCCAGATGGGCCTGGTAGTGCTCACCCCCGCAGCCGGGGGGCCCATGGCTCTTTCCCATGGCCTGGCCAAGGCCGCTCTCTTCCTCTCGAGCCGCCACTGGCCGGAACGCTCATTGCAGGGCTGGCGCCAGCGGCCCCAGGCCTGGGGCCTGCAGCTCCCCCTCTGGCTGGGCAGCCTTTCGATCGCCGGCCTGCCCCCCCTGCTGGGCTTCAGCGCCAAGAAACAGCTGCAGGCCGCGCTGGATCCCGGCCCGGCCGGTCTGCTCATGGTCCTCTCGATCGGCAGCGTGGCGATCTTCGCCCGCCTGTGGGGGGCACCCTGCCGCACGAACATCGGAGCGCCGCTCTGCTTCGGATCCCTTCTGCTCAGCCTGCCGTTACTTCTGGTGACCCCCTTCTTCAGGGCACCGGACTCGTGGCGAAGCGATGGGCTCAGGGCGCTGGCGGTGCTGGTTGCGGGCCTGCTGCTGCACCTTGTTCTTGAACAGCTGGGCCGAGGTGATCGCTTCTCCCTGCCCCCACTCGATCGTCTGCCCGATCTGCTGGGGGGGCTGGGGTTGGTCGGAGCCGGCCTTCTGGTCATGATGGCCGGAGGGTTCCGCCACGCCATACCGGCGGCCGGCGGCTGATGGGTTATCTGCTCAGTGTTGGGTTCCGCCTGGCGCTCTGGGGGCTTCTCACCGCCGATATCAGCGCGATCAACCTGCTGATCGGCCTGGCTCTAGCGCTGCTTCTGCCCCACGCCCAAGGTCCCCGCCAGCCGCTGCGGCCGCTTCTGCGAGCTCTCGGCCGCGCCATGGTGGCGGTGCCGCTGGCCTTCGCTGAGGCCCTCGCTCTCATCCATGCCGGCGGCAGCGAAGAGGAAACGTGGCTCCATGAACCGGCCCGTGGTGGCGGCCAGCGCCTGGTGATCTTCCTGGAGGTGCTGGCGATCACCCTCACCCCCTTCACGCTTGTGCTCGGGCTCAGCCAGTTGGATGGACGCGACGTCTATACAGTTCATCGTCTGGCTCCGAAGGCCCGTCGCCAGGTCGGCGAGCCGCCCACCGCGCCCCCTGAGGGGAGGAGCCTGTTGCGATGACCGTTCTGATCTGGGGAATGCTGCTGGCCCTGCTCATCCCGATCGCGGTGGTCTGCCGCCCCTGCAGCGTCTGGGATCGCCTGGCCGCCTTCGGCAGCATCGCCTCCAAGGTGTCGCTGATCATCCTGGTGGTCTCCGTCTTCCGCAACGACTGGATGCTCGGCCTGGTGGGGGCCATCAGCCTGAGCGCCGGCAATGCGGGCATGCTGCTGCTCGCCAATCTGCTGAAGGAGGCGGAGTGATGAGCGGTCCGCTGAGCCTTCTGTTACTGAGTACCGGCCTGCTGCTCTGGTTCTGGGGCAGCTGGCCGCTGTTGGAGGGAGGCAGCTATCTGCAGCGCCTGCACAAGCTGTCGGTTTCCGACACCCTTGGCTCCACCCTGATGCTGCTGGGCCTGTTGTTGCGCATTCCCGATCAGTGGCCGCTGCTCTGCCTGGCGTTGCTCGGCCTGGTGGTCTGGAACACGATCTTCGGCTACGTGCTGGCGCGCTGTTCGCTGTCGCAGGCCGACGCTCCCCCTCGACCCTGATGGAGGCTCCTGACTTGAGCCGAACCCTTCAGCTCGACAGCCAGCTGGATCTGCTGCTGCCGATCACGGCCCTATTGCCCCTGACCGCCGTGCTGCTGGTGAGCCAGGCCAACCCCTATCAGACCCTGGTGCTGCGAGGCATCCTCGGATCCGTGGCCACCCTTCTCTATGCGCTGCTGGGCGCTCCCGATGTGGCCATCACCGAGGCGCTGGTGGGCACCCTGCTGTCCACGACCCTCTATGCGGTGGCCCTGCGCTCGTCGATGGCGTTGCAGCTGGAGGATCGGCGCTCGATCGCGGATCAGGAGACGGAGACCCGGCTCGGCCAATGGCTCAGCCCGCTGCACCTGCGGCTGCGGCTGATCAGGGTCGATGCGGGCCAGCCGCCCTCTTGCCACGGCTGGCTGGAGGACGGTGGTCGCTTGGTTGTGCATCACCCGCCCCTGGCGGAGCGGCTGCGCCTGGCCCCCGGATACGCGCTCTGGTCCCAAGCCGGGGGCGCGCTGTGTCTTGCTGGGGAGATCAGGCGATGACCTGGCTTTCCCTGCTGGCAGCGATCGCCCTGTTCGCCTCACCGTTGGCGAGTCCTCTGCCCAGCGCCACGGATGTGGCCGGCCTGATCCAGTCCTTGGTGGTGCAGACCCAGGTGCCCAATCTGGTGTCCGCGGTGATCCTTCACACCCGCTTGTTCGACACCGTGTCCGAGGTGGTGGTGTTCACCCTGGCGGCGGTGGGCGTGCAACTGGTGTTGGCCAGCGAGCCGGTGCAACGCCAGATCCTTGGGCTGGAGGATGCCCCTTCCCAGGTTCTATGCGAACTGGGTTCCACCATTGCCGCCCTGGTGGCGGCCGAACTGGCCCTGCGGGGCCATCTCAGTCCCGGCGGTGGTTTTGCTGCCGGGGTGGCCGGAGGCACGGCGATCGGTCTGCAGCTGATCAGCGGTGGTGCCGATCGCAGTGAACGTCGGTTCCGGCGATTCCGGGCCGATTTGCTGGAGAAAGCCGCCGTGGTGGGCTTCCTGCTCATCTCGATGCTGGCCCTGCTGGAGCTGACGCCCGGCTGGGGGCCGTACGGGGCTCTGCTCAGCGGCGGTTGGATTCCGCTGCTCAATCTTCTGGTGGGCCTGAAGGTGACCCTCGGCTCCTGGGCGATGGTGCAGCGACTGGTGCGACGACGCGGATTGCTCTGAATTGCGGCTGGCTGACCCAATGTCCCGCCGCACTGCCTAAGGTTCCACGCGCACATTCCGATGTCGTGACACGCACCGCGTCCACGTCCCTGTCATGAGCGTCGCCAGAACCGGGCTTGGCGATCCACGATCCCGATTCTGGTTGTGGCGGCGC
>JBIIND010000225.1:0-3773 GCA_044337665.1 Cyanobium sp. | reverse complement strand
GGGTGGTCCGCTAACGGCAAGTGTCTTGATGCGAGCCTGGCTGTCTCCCTGGGATTGGGCCCAATGCTCATCCAATGGAATCGAGAGATGGGTGGGTTCCGAGACCGCATTGGCGAGGGACCAGCCCCCGCGCTGCAAGCGCACAGAGATCAGGATCAGCACGCCAATGATCAGGGCTAGAATCATGGCGGTGATGCTTAAAACCAATGGCGGGCTCATGCTCTTGCAGATGGCCCCGGCGCCATTGATTTGCTCCTGGGCTGCCGCTGGTAATGTGAGGCCAGTGAGGAGTGCGATCAGGCTGAGCTTGAATCGTTTGGACATGATTCTCTGGGACATGATCTAGGGCTGTGTGGCTTGATGGGAGATCAATCTCTCCGTTCCTCTTGGGGTGGGGCTGCGTTGGGGGGTGTCTTTTTCAGCAGGAGCAGAGCTTCCTTGGAAGCAAAGTTGTCATTCATCAAAAAAGTCGGGACGTTGACGCTGCTCAGCTGTTGATCGATACTGCGGATGAAGAGACCAAGCTCATGGAGATCCAGAAGACTCAGCGTTCTTCCCTGGGCCGTGTACTGCTGGTTGGCGATGCTCGTGGCGAAGCTGCGAGTGAGCGCAATCGTTTGTTCATAAAGGTTGCGACTTGTCTTGAGATTGTCATTGAGGCTGAAGGTTTGGATCGAGACCACCGCCAGGCCCAGCGTGAAGGTAGAGGCCACCAGTACGGTGAAAGGCCAGGCGATATCACCCTTGAGCCCATGCACACTGAGCAGGGCCACCATGGTTGCCGAAACCATGGCAGAGGCATTCGCGACGCTCACCAGAGACTGATAATTTGCGGAGATAATCTGCATGCTTCTGCAGTGGTAGCGGTAGAGCTCTACCAGCTCAGTTGCCTGCTGAGTCAGGCGTTGTATTTGCAGCAAGGTCGCGCTTGGTAAAGCCTGTGCCAATGCGGCCAGATTCGACGCTGTGCGCGTCTTCGCCGGCAGGAGTTCGATCGTTTCCCGGTGGCAATAGGCCAATCTCTGTATGCGGATCTGGGCTTCTCTTAGGGCAATCACCATGCCTGAGCAGGCCAGGAATACAACGGCACTGGCCAGCACCAGATGACCAGCCTGGCTGAGTCGGCCATCGCGCCGTCCTGGCTTTTCCCCCGTCCGTGTCGCGGGAATGGGCTCAGCTGCCTTGGCGCTCACCATCAGCCATTTGCGCAAAGCCTCCCCCGGGACTCTCACCACAGGCAACAGCCCATCGGCAACGGAAGGATGGGGAGTTTCGCAACAGCTGGGGCCGTCAGGAAGGTCATGGGGGGTTCTGTGTCCGACTTGCACACCCTGAAACTTTTCAGGGCCGAACGCCAATCCTTTCAGAACCCTTTCAGGTTGTGCCGGGCCGCTTGCTTGCGGCGAAGGCGGAAGCAAGCGCTTGCACCTTGCAAATTGCTTGCTTTGTTATTTGGATTCTCGGGCTAATCCGTCAGTTGCAGTTGCGCTTACGCGGCTGTTCATGGCGGCTATTTCGACTTCGCAACCTGCCCGGGCGCGCCTAGTGTCGCAATCACAAAACATGATATACATTGGCTTCGACACCTCAGGCGGGCTGGCGAATTGGCCCCTACCAGCTCACCAGCTCTGGGGAGCTCAGCTTATCCGGGTTGGCAATTGATATCATGCCCTTGCCGCAAAAGCTACTGCTCATTCTTGTGCAGTCTCCGAATCAGACGCTTTCTTCAGATGAGATTTCCAGGCAGCTTTGGCCCAGCCGGCGTGGCGCCAATCAGGCGAAAAACCCCTCAGGAAACCTTTCTCTGGTGGTACACCGTTTAAGGCATGTTTTCTCCGCCGGGCCTCTGGGCAGAGAGGTGATTCGCGCGGTGTATGGAAAGGGCTACCGATTGGATGCTGCCGTCGAATCCTGCTCGGGCGCACAGTTGTTTGCCGATCGCTCTGAGCCCGGCCGGCCAGGCTCTCCACCACAGCTTCCCCACCGTGCCGAGGATCCCATTCGTGCCGAGCATTGCACCCGTGCAGAGGATCGACACTTGCTGAGTGGCATGTTTTATGCCGAGGCCCATGATCTGTGGCCGGATCGTGACCCCTCCTCCCTGTCACGCCAACTGAGGCTGATGCAGCAAAGCATTGACCATGACCCCGGCTTCAGCCAGGCCTATCTTGAACTTTGTTACCTGCAACTCCTGCAATGTCTCTGGGGTGTACGCAGCTCCGCCAGCACCCTGCCGGAGCTGCAGGGCTGGTTGCGCCTCGGGGATGCGCTGCCCAGCCCCTCCCCGGGCTGGGCAGCCATCAAGGCGGAAGCCATGTCGCTGCTCTTCTGGCAACCGCAGACCAGCCACCGGCTTTATGCCAACTGGCTTGCCTCCAACCTGCCGGCCGGCCTGCCGCGCTTCTCCTGGGCTCGCCATCTGATCTTCACCGGCAGGCCGCGCTTGGCCCTGCAACTTCTCCAATCCCAGGCGCATCCCCATCTCAGCCAGGGCTTGTTGGTCACCTCCCTGGCTTACGCGGCCTTGGGGGAGATCCCGGCGGCCCAGCAGGCCGCCGAGCAGCAGTTGCGCTTGAATTCCACCTCTGTGGGCAGTCGGCTCTTCCTCGCCATGCTTTCGGCCCTGCGCGGCGACTCCGAGGCTGCCATCGCCTGGATTGAGGCCTGCGGTGTGATCGAGAAGCCCTTCCAGGGATCCCTGGCCCTGGCGGCCTACGCCCTGGCCCAGGGAAGGTTGCGGCCCCGGGCCCAGCACTTGCTCGATGAGGCCCTGGCCCTGATTCCCACCGCGCCGGATCGGGCGGGAGCCTTGGGCTACTGGGGCCTGGCGGCCCTGGCACTGGAGCGCTCCACTGATGCGATCAGCCTGCTGAAGCTGAGTGTGCGGCGGCACTGTTATTCCGCACCGGTCTTGCTGGCCACCCCCTTCCTGACCCCTTACGCCCCCACCCCAGCCGTTCAGCTCTTCCGCGAGCGTATGGGTCGGGCGTTTGTCGCCACCCCCTGAGCAGCGCACGGGCTGCGCCGCGGGGTCAGAGGATGCCCGCCGCCGCCGTCGCGATCGGCATCCTCCAGCCACTACCGAAGGCCCGTCCGCTCACCTTCAGGGCCGGAGCGGCCTGGCGGCGCTTGAACTCGGCGCGTTGCAACAGCTGGGACACCCGCTGCACCACCGCAGGATCGGCCCCCTCGGCCACCAGCTGCTCCGGATTGGCCAGCTCCTCCACCAGGCGCTTGAGGATCGGATCAAGCTCGCTGTAATCGGGGAGCGAATCGCTATCGCGCTGGTCGGGCCGCAGCTCGGCGCTTGGGGGCTTGTGGCGGATCGCCGCGCCGATCAGCTCCCCCCGGGCTGGCAGGCCGAGGCTGGCACGGGCCGGGCCGGCGGCGGCGCTGTCGAGCCACTCGCAGAGGGCGAAGACGGTGGTTTTGTACAGGTCGCCGATCACCGCCAGCCCGCCGTTCATATCGCCGTAGAGGGTGCAATAGCCCACCGCCAGCTCTGATTTGTTGCCGGTGGAGAGCAGCAGCCGGCCCTGCTGGTTGGCCACCGCCATCAACAGGGTGCCGCGGATGCGCGATTGCAGGTTCTCCGCCGTCAGGCCCGCCGGCGCCTGCCCGAGCGCGCCGCTCAGGGCCGTGTCGAAGCCCCCCATCAGCGGGGTGATCGGCAGCACCCGGTGGCCAATGCCCAGGCGTTCCGCCAGGGCGGTGGCATCGCGCAGGGATCCCTCCGAGCTGTAGGGGGAGGGCATCAGCAGGGCCTCCACCTG
>JBIIND010000224.1:0-3803 GCA_044337665.1 Cyanobium sp. | reverse complement strand
AGGCAGGTGCTGGAGCTGGAGCTGGAGCCGGGGCTAAAGCCGGGGCCGCTTGAACCGGTGCGTGCAGGGCGAAGGCCGCCGCCAGAGCCAGCCCCATCCAGGCCAGGGGCCGCGGGTTCAGGATCGGGGGCGCCAGGGCGGGCACGGTCTCAGGCACAGGCGCGGACACGGTCACGGACAATGGCAGAAACCCGTTTCCCGGGTGGCCCAAACGTGCTCCTCCGGCGACTAAACCTACCGGGGCCAGCGCTCCCCGTCCCTCGCCCCTCCCGCTTCCCGCACCCGCCCCCATGGCCGCCAGCCCGCCCCCCGTCGCCACGCCCGAACGGATCCTGGTGATCGGGGGTGGGGGCCGGGAAAACGCCCTGGGCTGGGCCCTGGCCCGCTGCCCCGGCGTCGAGGCGGTCTGGGTGAGCCCGGGCAACGGCGGCACCGCCGAGCTGCGCGGCTGCCGGCAGCTGGCGATCCCCGACGATGACCACGAGGCCCTGGCCGCGGCCTGCGCCGAGCTGGCGGTCGAGCTGGTGGTGATCGGGCCGGAGGCGCCGCTGGCGGCGGGCCTGGCCGACCACCTGCGCGGCCAGGGAATCGCCGTGTTCGGTCCGGGCGCCGACGGGGCCCAGCTGGAGGCCAGCAAACGGTGGGCCAAGGCCCTGATGGGCCAGGCCGGTGTCCCCACCGCGGGCTACTGGCCCGCCGAACGCCTGGAGGAGGCCCTGGCCGTGCTCGCCCGGGAGAACCGCCCCCTGGTGGTCAAGGCCGATGGGCTCGCCGCCGGCAAGGGCGTCACCGTCGCCGAGAGCGTGGCCGAAACCGAAACCGCGATCCGGGAGGTGTTCGAGGGCCGTTTCGGGGCCGCCTCCCTGGTGCTGGAGGAGCGGCTGAGCGGTCCGGAGGTGTCGGTGTTCGCCCTCAGCGACGGCCACACCATGGTGCTGCTGCCCCCCGCCCAGGACCACAAGCGCATCGGCGAGGGGGACACCGGGCCCAACACCGGCGGCATGGGCGCCTACGCGCCCGCGCCGCTGCTCGACGCGGCGGGCCTGGAGTGGGTGAGGCGCGAGGTGCTCGAGCCCACCCTCGAAGCCCTGCGACGCCGTGGCATCGACTACCGCGGCGTGATCTACGCCGGCCTGATGCTCACCGCCGACGGGCCGCGGGTGATCGAATTCAACTGCCGTTTCGGTGATCCGGAATGTGAAACGCTGATGCCCCTGCTGGGACCGGAGCTGGCGGTGGTACTGCGGGCCTGCGCCGACGGATGCCTGGACACCGCCCCGGCCCTGTCGGTGCGGCCCGGTTGCAGCGCCTGCGTGATCGCCGCCGCGGAGGGCTATCCGGGGGAGGTGCGGCGGGGCGATCCGATCACCGGCACCCTGGAGAGCGGCGAGAGCCTGCAACTGTTCCACGCCGGCAGCCGCCGCGGGGACGACGGCACTTGCCGCACCGCCGGCGGGCGGGTGCTGGCGATGGTGGCCCAGGCCGACGATTTCGACGCGGCCTTCACGCGGGCCTACGCCGCCCTGGCGCAGGTGCACTTCGCGGGGATGACCTTCCGCCGCGACATTGGCCATCAGGTGCGGCGACCATGAGCGACTGGCGGGGGCGACTGGGCCGCTGGTGGGCGGAATTCAGCCTGCAGACCAAGCTGCTGGCGGTGGCCACCCTGGTGGTCAGCCTGCTGATGACGGGCATCACCTTCTTCGCCCTCCACAGCATCCAGGAGGATGTGCGCCTCAGCGACACCCGCTACGCCCGCGACCTGGGCCTGCTGGTGGCCGCCAACGTCAACCCCCTGGTGGCCCGCGGGGAAGACCGGGAACTGGCGACGGTGGCGGAGCGCTTCTGGAGCTCCAGCCGGAGCCTGCGCTACATCGTCTTCGCCGATGCCGAGGGGGTGATCTACCTCGGCATCCCCATGGGCAATGGGGTCACCTCCCAGGGGGGCGACCAACTTCTCAGCCGCCGCCTGGAACTGCCGGCCGACCTGCAGCAGCGGCCCGACAACCCCCTGATCCGCCAGCACCTCAGCCCCGACGGCCAGGTCACCGACGTGTTCGTGCCGCTGGTGGACGGCGAGCGCTACCTGGGGGTGGTGGCCCTGGGGGTGAACCCCAACGAGACGGTGCTGGCCAGCTCCGCCCTCACCCGCGAGGTGACCGTGGCGGTGTTCATCTCCATCTGGGTGCTGGTGATCCTCGGCTCGGTCTTCAACGCCCTCACCATCACCCAACCCGTCAAGGAGCTGTTGCGGGGGGTGCGGCGCGTCGCCGGCGGCGACTTCGCCACCCGCATCGCCCTGCCTGTGGGCGGAGAGCTGGGGGAGCTGCTGGAGGGCTTCAACACCATGGCCTCCCGCCTGGAGGCCTACGACGAGGCCAACATCGAGGAGCTGCAGGCCGCCCAGGTGAAGCAGCAGTCCCTGATCGCCACCATGGCCGACGGCGCCGTGCTGCTCGATGACGAGGGCCGGATCGTGCTCGTCAACCCCACGGCCCGCCGGCTGTTCCGCTGGGAGGGGCGCAAGCTCGATGGCATCGATCTGGAGAGCCAGCTGCCCGACCGCCTGGCGATCGAACTGCACCCGCTCCTCTCCGGCCTGATCGCCAGCGAGAAAGACCTGGCGGATGTGCGCTGCAGCCTGGGCGAACCGCCCCGCACCCTGCGCATCGTGCTCCAGTCGGTGCGGGACGCCAGCGGCGAGATCCTCAAGGGCATCGCCATGACGATCCAGGACCTCACCCGCGAGGTGGAACTCAACGCCGCCCAGAGCCGCTTCATCAGCAACGTGTCCCACGAGCTGCGCACCCCGCTGTTCAACATCAAGAGCTACGTCGAGACCCTGCACGACCTCGGCGACCAGCTCACTGAGGAGCAGCACCGGGAATTCCTGGCGATCGCCAATGCCGAAACGGATCGGCTGACGCGGCTCGTCAACGACGTGCTCGACCTCTCACGCCTCGAATCCGATCGGATCTGGGCCTTCGAGCCGATCGAGGTGGCGCCCGCGATCGAGCAGACCCTGCGCACCTACCGCCTCAACGCCGAGGACAAGGGGGTGGCCCTGTTCCTGGAGGCCGACCCCCAGCTGCCCCGCGTGATGGGCAACTGGGACCTGCTGCTCCAGGTGTTCGACAACCTGGTGGGCAACGCCCTCAAGTTCACCGCCCCGGGTGGCCGGCTGGTGCTGCGGGCCTACCCCTGGCCCGACGTCTGCCGTCTGGAGACGGGCACCGGCCCCGGCGAGAACCCCTCCTGCGCCCTCACCTCCCCCCTCCCCCGTCTGCGCATTGAGGTGGCCGACAGCGGCTACGGCATCTCCCAGGCCGACCAGGAGCGCATCTTCGAGCGCTTTTACCGGGTCGAGAACGCCGTGCACACCGAAGCCGGCACCGGCCTGGGCCTGTCGATCGTGCGGGGCATCCTCGACAAGCACGGCAGTCAGGTGCGCATGGCCAGCGAGCCCGGGGTGGGCACCACCTTCTGGTTCGACCTTCCCCTCGAACACGCCGACAGGGATGAGCTGGCCCTGCAGACGGAGCGTCGCGCCTATGAGCGGGAGCGGCTGGCGGCCTGAGCGACCGCCTCTGCCTCCAGTCCCTCAGACGTCGTCGGCGACGCCGCGCACGATGCGGGCCAGATCGGCCCGCTCATCGACGGTGATGCGATGGGGCACACCGCTGATGATGCGCTCAAAATTGGAGAAGGAATCCTTGATCTCCGGACCGTTGCCGGTGATCACAAACTCCCGGATGCCCTTGTCGTGCCAGGAGCCGCGCATCTTGAACACGTTGAGGGCGCGC
>JBIIND010000223.1:0-3823 GCA_044337665.1 Cyanobium sp. | reverse complement strand
GCCCGCTCGGCCATGCCTGTGATCCGCTTTCTGCGCGAAGGCCGCGACGTGGAGTGCTACCCCGGCGAAAATCTGCGGGAGGTGGCTCTGCGGGAGGGCATCGAGCTCTATGGGCTCAAGGGAAAGCTGGGCAACTGCGGTGGCTGCGGGCAGTGCATCACTTGCTTTGTCGACATCGAGGGGGCTGATCCAGCGGCGCTGAGCGAGCGGACGGCGGTGGAGGAACAGAAGTTGCGCCGCCGTCCCCAGAGCTGGCGTCTGGCCTGTCAGAGCCTTGTGCTTGGCTCCGTTGTGGTGCTCACCCGTCCCCAGGTGGGCCTGGCGGATCGGGAGGGGGCCCTGGCCCGTGCCCTGCAGGCGCCGCTGCCGCCGGGACCGACCGCCTGGCCGGAGCCCCCCGATGTCCCACCCTCAAGCGCAACGAGCGGTGAAGCGGGCGACGGTGAGCCCGAGGACGGGTGATACGTTCCCTTCAACCATCCCCCAGCCATGGAAACCAACGACCTCGGCTTCGTTGCCAGCCTCCTGTTTGTGCTGGTCCCGGCCGTGTTCCTCATCGTCCTCTACATCCAGACAAGCAGCCGCCAGGGTGGTTGACCGCAGGCGCCCTGGCGGCTGACCGCCGACGTCGGCAAAGGGGCTCTGGCGCATTGCCCGTCAGCGCCGTCCCTCAGGCTCCCGTACGAGAAGCACAGGAGCCGCCGCATGCACCCGGATGTAATCGCTCACCGAGCTGCCCAACAGCCGGTCCAGATCCACGAGCGCCTTGGCCACCAGGGGACGCCGGTCCTGGGAGGCGATGACCACCAGATCGGCCTTGGTTTCCGCCGCTGCCTCACACACGGTCCGGCCGATGTCGCCGGTGCGGTGCACGGGGGTCATCGCCACACCGAAGCTGCGCGCCCGCTGAACCGCTTTTTCCAGCACCTCGTCCGCCGGATTCCGGCCACCGCGCGAAGGGGTGATGTCCTGGCGGGTCACGTGCACGCCGGTGAGGGTGCCCCCCGGGATCCCGGCGACCAGTTCGCAGGCCAGCCGGATCGCGTCATCCCCGACGCCGGTGCCGTCCACCGTCACCAGCACCCGGTTGATCGCACGTACATACAGGTCGTCCCGTACGAGCAGCATCGGCCGGGTGGAGAGCTGGAAGACGTACTGGCTGGTGCTGTTGGCCAGGATCGACTGCAGCCGCCCCAAGCCGCGGGAACCCATCACGATCAGATCGGCGTCGATCTCGTCGGCCACCTTCAGCACGGTCTGCTTGGTGTCCCCCTCCCGGATCAGCGCATTCACTTCGCCAGCGCTCAGGCCCATCCTTTGCGTTGCGGCGTCCACCAGGGCAACGGCCTTTTCCCTGTGGGCCTGCAGATCCGCTCCGCCCTGCTCCGGCATCACATGCAGCAGGTTCACCCGTGCGGCGCGGCAGGGCGGGATCGCCCGCAGCATGCGCACCATCTCCTCCACATGGCCAGTGCCGGAGTCGGCGATCAAAAGGTTTCGGAACACGGGGCTGAACGACGCTCCAGGCCAGCCTATGGCGGCTTCCCCACCACTCCTTAGCCCCCCGTGCCAACCGTGATGCAGCCATCCGGTCCCGATCCCGATCCCGCCTCCTCCGTGGCGCTTTCTCCGTCGTCGCGGGGAAGTGGCGGGCGTCCAGCCTGGTCTCTGGAGCGGCGCGTTCTCCCCCAGCACACCGACCACGCCGGCGTGATGTGGCATGGCGCCTATCTCGCCTGGCTGGAGGAGGCCCGGGTGGAGGCCCTGGCGGCCGTGGGTCTTGCCTACAGCGACCTCTCAGCCCGCGGTCTGGAGCTGCCGGTGGTCTCCCTGACGGTGGAGTATCGCCAGGCCCTTCTCCACGGCGAGCGGGTGCGTCTCTGGAGTGAGGTGCAGCCCCGGCGCGGGGTGAGGCTGCCCTGGCTCAGCCGGTTCGTGCGCGCCGATGGGGGGGTGGCAGCGACGGCCCGCGTGGAACTCACCCTGGTGGAACTCTCCCCGGGTCAGGGCAGTCGCCGCCTGCTCAGGAGACTCCCCAGCGACCTGGAGCGCGCGGTGGAGCGCCTCGTGGCGGGCCCGCAGCCCGGCGACTCGTTATAGTACTGATGTACTTCATCGCGGGGGTAGCGTGGCGGGTCGGTATTTCCGCTCAGGTCTGCGCTGTGTCACCGGGGTGGGGGGGGCTCTCCCCTGGGATCGGCGGCGCCGGCTCTGGTGGCTGCTCTGGAGTCTCTGTCCCGGCGTCGGGCCAGCCCGTTTGCGGGGCCTGCTGGAGCATTTCGGCTCCCCAGAGGGGGCATGGGCCGCGCCAGGCGAGGCTTTTGCCGCCCTGCCGGGCTGGTCCGCTCCGCGGGTGGCTGGCCTGGAGGCGTTCCGTTCCATCTGGGGGCAGGATCCCCTGCCCCGCCTCGCCTCCCAGCTTCAGGGGGGGCGGCGGGTGCTGCTGCCGGGGGATCCCCGTTGGCCCAAGGCGGTCGCCTCCCTTCCCCGGCCGCCGCTGGCGCTGTGGTGGCGAGGTCAGGGCTCCCTCTGGTCCCTCCTGGCCCAGCGGGGTGGGGTCGCTGTCGTGGGCACTCGCCGCCCCTCCCCCCACGGCCTGGCCATGGCCCACCACCTCGGGGAGGCGCTAGCCACCGCAGGCTGGCCTGTGGTGAGCGGCCTTGCGGAGGGGATCGATGGGGAAGTCCACCGGGGCTGCCTTACCGCCGGCGGCACCCCCGTCGCGGTGCTTGGCACTCCCCTGGATCGGGTCTATCCCCGCCACCACGGCAGCCTGCAGGGGATGGTCGGGCAGCGGGGTCTGCTGATCAGCGAGCAGCCTCCCGGCGCCGCCGTGCTCCGCGGCCATTTCGCCAGTCGCAACCGGCTGCTGGTCGCCCTCGCCCGCGCCGTGGTGGTGGTGGAGTGCCCCCGGGTCAGCGGCGCGCTGCACTCCGCCGAGCTGGCCTGGAATCAGGAGCTGCCCCTCTGGGTCGTTCCCGCGGATGCGGCCCGACACTCCGCCGCCGGCAGCAATCGCCTGCTTGCCCGCGGCGCCACGCCGCTGCTGGATCCCGCTGATCTGATCGCCCAACTGGGCCGCGGTCCCCTTGCGGCCCCCAGCTCCCACGGGGTCAGGGGGGAACCGCCGGCTCCGCTGCCGGCGTCCCAGGCGGCCTTGCTGGAGGCCGTGGGGGGAGGCGCCTCCCTCGAGCAGCTCTGCCTGGCCCTCGATTCGTCCCCCGCCCAGCTCGCCCCACGGCTGCTGCAGCTGGAGCTGGCGGGGCATCTGAGGGCCGAACCCGGCCTCCTCTGGCGACCTGGCCGCGGTTTCCCTGCCTAGGCTTGATCCATGGCGTCCCCCCCTGCCGGTTCCGCCGCTTCTGCCCCGCCTCAGGCCTGCTCCGGCGAGGAGATTCAGGGCGACCAGCTGCTGGCGTGGCGCCGCCGGCTGCTGCGCCTGGGTGGCCGAGCCGCCGATCTCGACTGGTTGCTTGATCTGGCCGGAGGCCTGGGCTGGGGTGAGCTGCAGAAGCTGGTGCTCTCGCCGGAGCGAACGGTTTTCCTGCCCGGCGGCCAGGCGAGGGTGGAAATGCTTTGGCGCCGCCACCTCTCCCATGGCGAGCCGCTTCAGTACCTCGTGGGGGTCTGCCCCTGGCGGGATCTGGAGCTGGCGGTCGGCCCCGGGGTGCTGATTCCCCGCCAGGAGACCGAATTGCTGGTCGATCTGGCATGGAAGGGCCGCGATGGCCTGCCCCCTCCCTCCCTCTGGGCCGATCTCGGCACCGGCTCGGGATGCCTGGCGGTCGCCCTGGCCCGCGCCCTTCCCAGAGCCTTGGGCTTG
>JBIIND010000222.1:0-3829 GCA_044337665.1 Cyanobium sp. | reverse complement strand
CCATGGCGCCTGGACCCTGGTCAGCTGTTGTGTGGGACCGGGCTTCGACTTCGCCGACTTCGAGCTGCTGCGGGACCGACCCGAGGGCACAGGCCTGCCCGGCGCCGCGCCCGAGTGGCGCTGACGCAAAGAGGGGAGCACCCCGCTGGCCCATCGGTCAGCATGGGGCGCAGCGTGGAGGGAGCGGCGGACATGGCCTGTCCGAACTGCGGCAGCTGGGCCATGAAGGCGGACCGCAGCCTCGCGGGGCGGATGGTCTGCGCCCGCTGCGGCCAAGCCCTGGGGTTGCGGGCCCTGGCGGGCGGCAAGTCGAAGCGGGGGAGGGGCTGGCCCTCCCTGGCGTCCCGGGGCCGCCACTGGCGCAAGTGGTTGGGGGTCGCCCTGGTGCTCGGCATCGCGGCCCTGCTGGCCAGTGAGCCAGGGCGCCAGCGCCGGGAGGCACCGGCCCCGGGGTATTCCCGCACCCTGCTGGCCCCATGAACTGATGGATGCAGGCACTCCTTGTGGCCATCCCCTGACAGGAGCGATCCCAGACCCATCGGATCCCGGAACATTGGCGCCATCGTTCGATTCAATCCGTACGGATGGCAAGCAACAACCCGGTCGCCAACCTTGCCTCCATGAGCATGCGTCAGCTGCGGGAGCTGGCGCGAACCCTCGGCATCAGCCGGTACAGCGCCCAGAACCGCGAGGGCCTGGCCGAGGCGATTGCCGGCAAAACTCCCTTGAAAGCGCCGCAATCCCCCGCGGCGGCGCCGGTTGAGACCCCCGCCCCCCCCGTGGAAGCCCCCGCTCTGCAGACGATCGAGGCGGAGTTGGCGCCCGCCCCCCGCCCCCAGGCCGAGACCCGGGTGGTGTTCCTGCCGCGCGACCCCCAGTGGGCGTATGCGTTCTGGGAAATTGCCGACGCCGACCGCCAGGCCGCCCTGGCCGCGGGGGCCACACAGCTGTGCCTGCGGGTCGCGGATGTGACCGGCCTGCCGGGCGGCTCCTCCCATCCCCACACCCTGCAGGAAGTGGTGGTCGACAGCCATGCCACCGAGTGGTATCTGCCCGTACCCCTGAGTGATCGCGACTACCGCGTGGAGCTCGGCTACCGCAGCCCGGCGGGCTGGATGTCCCTGGCCTTCTCCTCGGTGGCCCGCGTTCCCGCCCTCCATCCCAGCGAGCAGATCCTCGACCAGTTTGTTCCCTTCTCCCTGGAAGCCCTGCCCGAAGGGGCCAGCCCCATCGCCCCAGGAAGCGAGGAGAGCGGCCTGCACGAGCGCCTCTACCAGACGGCGACAGCCCGTTGGCGTCGGCTGGGGCGTGGCTCTGAGGCCTTCCATGAGTTCAGCGGTGACGAGGCAACCGTCGCCGGTCTCCATCTCTCCGGCGTCGGCCAATGGGCAAGCGGGCGCAGCGAGTCGGGTTCCGGCGGGGTGCCGACCCGTCAACGGGCCTTCTGGCTGGTGGCCGACGCCGAACTGATTGTGTACGGCGCCACCGACCCCTCCGCCCGCCTCAGCATCGGTGGGGAGGAGGTGCCCCTCTCCGCCGAGGGAACCTTCTGCATCCAGGTTCCCTTCCGCGATGGCCAGCAGGTGTATCCGATCGAGGCAGTAGCCGCCGACGGGGAGCAACGTCGCAACATCACCCTCGAATTCCGGCGCACCACTCCGGAAGCCCACGTCAACACCCTGGAGGAAGCCGTTCCCGAGTGGTTCTGAGGGCGAGCCGCCCATCGGGCCTCAGCTGCGGGAGGCCAGCCACCGCTCCATGCCGCGTAGACCCTGCATGGAGCCCCGGCAGACCAACGGCAGCGCCATCCTCTCGTCCGCTTCGATCGGCTCGAGGGTTTGCCGCTGCCTCTGGATCACCGCGTCGTCGGCATCGGAGGGATCCAGACCGAGCTCGCGCCGCTGCTCCACCCTCCGACTCGCCTCCGCTGGATCGCAGAGGCATTCCAGCACCACGAAATGGGCGCCACGGCTCGCCGCCAGCGACCGGAAAATTTCCCGTTGGTCCCGCTTCAGGAAGGTGGCATCGACCACCACATTCATGCCGGCGGCCAGGGCGGCGGCGGCGCAGGCTGGAAGCCGCTCCCGGTAGAGCCAGCGGCTCACCTCCGGGCTGTACAGGGTGCCTGGCTCCGCAAGCCTTTCCGCGCTGCCCGTTCCTTGCAGATCGCCCCAGAGTCCAAAGCGCCGCTTGCGCTCCACATCCGAGCGCAGCTGCAGCCAGCCGGAACGGGTGGCCAGCCGCCTGGCCCAATGGCTCTTGCCGCTTCCCGAGATGCCATGGGTGATCACAAGCGCCGGTCGCCGTGCCTGGATCTCCCCGAGCGCCCACTCCAGGTAGGCCGTCAGGCCATGGCGAAGTTCCTCGGCCTCTGGGGCTGGAAGGTCCCCCTGGGCCAGGCGAAGGGCCATCACCTTGGCCCGCACCAGGGCTCGATACACCCGGTACCAGGTCCAGAGCTCCAGCCCTGGATAATCGCCGCTGCGCTCCAACCAGCCGCCCAGCAGCCGGTCGGCCGGACGGGTCCGGTTGCGCAGCTGCAGATCCATCACCGCAAAGGACAGGTCGCTGATCACATCAATCCAGCGCAGCTCCGCACTGAATTCGAGACAATCGAACACCTCGATCCTGGCCCCCACGAAAACCATGTTGCCCAGGTGCAGATCGCCATGGCATTCCCGCACCCGTTCCTCGGCCTTGCGGCGTCGGAACAGGGGCTCGAGCCGGACGGCTTCAGCCGCCGTCCAGGTGCGCAGCTTGTCGACGATGGCGGGGTTGGCCTGTTGCCGCTCCAGCACCTCGAGATTGGCGAAGGCGGGCGCGCAAACGGACGGGGGGTCTCCCCAGCTGTCCCCGGGACCCGCCACCGCCGCGCGGGCGTGAAAGGCGGCGAGTCTCTCCGCCAGCCCGTCGAAGGCGGCGGGAGACACTTCACCCCGTTCCATGGCGGCGGGCAAAAGGGCGGCCTGGGGAAAGCGCCGCATCTTCAGCGCCATCTCGATCACCGGCCCGGCTCCGTGGAAGCTGGCCTGCTCGATGGGGCCGTGGATCGGCACCACAGCCAGGTAGAGATTGGGGGAGAGTCGGCGGTTCAGCCGCAGTTCCTCCGCACAGAACCAGGCGCGACGGCTGGGGGTGCTGAAGTCGACGAAGCCAAGATTGACCGGTTTCTTGATCTTGTAGGCGAAATCCCCCACCAGCAGAACCCAGGAGATGTGGGTCTCGACCAGATCGATGGCGAGCTCCGGAGGCTCGTGAGCCTCCGGTCGGAGCAGGGCGGCGATCAGGGCATCCACGACAGCGAGACGGCGACGGAACGGGAACGGGATGGGCCGTTGCGGTCTCCCATCCGAAAGATTTCGGGCACCTCCCGTGCCGGCGGGCTCAAGGCGGGGCCACTCCCCTTACCCATACCTTCGCATCCCCACGGCGGCGGGGTTCAGGGTCGGGAACAGGCCAGAAGAAGGAATCGCAATCGGTATGGTTTCGGAGCGAATCCTGAAGCCACGGCAAGCGTTGGATGCGGGGGGGCAAGCTTCAGGGGGGGCTCGGCCAGGGGTCAGGAGTCAGGGGCAATCCTGACCTCATTTTTTTTCCCATCTTCTTCTTCCCCCATCCTGCGGGGCGATGGCCAAGGCGGCGCCCCCATCCCACTCCGCTCCCCCCCAAAGGGAGCCGGAACAGGAGCGGCCCCGGTCCCGTCGAGGCAGGCGAACCGTTCCACAAAATGCGCCAGCGGCAACGCGGGCGCGCAGGGCAGCCAGCCCCTTCCCGAACCTTGCCAGCACCAGGCCTGGACGCGCAGGCAGGGGGCCGTTCGCCCACAGAC
>JBIIND010000013.1:0-12448 GCA_044337665.1 Cyanobium sp. | reverse complement strand
TCGAAAAAGCTTAAAAAAAGGGCTCCCTTGGGAGCCCTGGCGGATGGGGAGCGGATCGCGGCTCAGACGAGAGCGTTGATGGCGTAGTCGATGTAGTTGTTAGCGATGACGCCGGGGTCGCCGGAGATGCCGTGGTTAGCCTTGATGTGCTTGAGGGCTTCCACGTACCAGGAGGGGGAGAGTTCGAAGGCGCGGTTGATCTCGTCGAGACCGGCGATCAGGTACTCATCCATGGGTCCGGTGCCGCCTGCGACGAGGCAGTAGGTGACCATGCGGAGGTAGTAGCCGATGTCACGGGCACACTTGGCCTTGCCGCGGGAGTCGGCGGCGTAGTTGCTTCCCTGCATCTGGGTGGTGTAGGGAAACTTGTTGTAAACAGCCTGGGCGGCACCGTTGACGAGGGAGTCAGCGTTGGCGGTGAGGGCCTTGGCGGCCTCCAGGGCGTTTTTGGCGCGCTCGAAGCGACCGAAAGCGGCGTTGATTTCGGTGTTGCTCAGGAACCGACCCTGGGAGTCGGCAGCTGCGACGGCCTCGGTGAGGGGGGTTTTCATCGGAGAAGGGAAGTGATGAAGGTGAACCGTGGAAAGCAGATGGGGCCTGAGGATCAGGCCACAGCGGCGGCGGCGCGATCGAAGTAGGTGCCGATTTCGGACATCAGGGCGGAGCAGTCGCCTGGGGTGATGCCGTTGCGATCGTTGGCGATGGCGAGGGCGGCGTCCTTCATCTTGCGGATGCCTTCGGCGACGGAAGCACCGGGAACACCGAGGGCGAGGTAGGTCTCGCGGAGGCCGTTGAGGCAGCGATCCTCCAGGACGGAGGCGTCACCGGTGAAGGCGGCGTAGGTGATGTAGCGGAGAACGATCTCCATGTCGCGCAGGCAGGCGGCCATGCGACGGTGGGTGTAAGCGTTGCCGCCGGGAGCGATCAGGGCGGGCTGTTGGTCGAACAGCTCGCGAGCCGCGTTGGTGACGATGCCGGAAGCGTTGGAGGTGATGCGGTTGACCGCGTCCATGCGCTTGTTGCTGTCGGCGACCATCGCCGCGAGGGCGTCGATCTGACCGGCGTTGATGAATTCGCCACGGGCGTCAGCCTGGGCAACAACCTTGGTGAAGGCGTCGAACATTGAGGATCTCCTGGTCTCGACGTGGGGGAGTCGGGAGGGGTGGATGGGTGAGCTCGCTGGAAGAAACCCTGGGTGTGCCGGGGATTTCGAGCGTGCTGGAGTCAGTCGCCCTTGGGTGGAGTCAGATCCCCGATGCGGCCCGGACATGGGCAGGACTGGGTTGAGCTCCTCAGCGCGCGAAAGACCCATCTATTGTGCTTGTGGGCACAGACCGCCGCGAAGGCACGTAACAAACGGTCACCGGCACCGCAAGCCGCCCCCTCCCTGCGGAGCGGGGTGCCATAAAAAAGACCCCCGGGGGGGCCTTCGGGGGGGGGGCCGCCGGGCGGCTGAGCCTTCTCCGCCCTCCTTCTCAGCCCTCCGTCCTGCGGCGACTCTTGCGGGGGGCGGGTGCGTCCGCCTGGCTGGCGTTGTCGCCTCCGCTCACCGACACGTCGGTGATACGGCCGCCGAGGCGATGAACGAGCCGCATCGTCTCGTTCATGCGGGTGTAGGGAACCTGCATCACGCAATCGGCGCTGCGGACGAAGTCGTTACGCGCCAGGCCGGTGACCGTGATCGTCACCTGCCGACCGCTGCCGGAACTGGTGCCTCGGGTGCCTGCGGAAACCTTCATGGGTCTGGACCTGTGGGTGGGGTGGGGAGTGCGTCAGTTGACGGGTGTCAGGCTGGCGATGCGACCGCCTTGGCGCTGCACCTGCTGCTGCACCTTGAGCAGTTGGTTGAATGGCACAAACAGCACGCGGTTGCTGCGCTTGTGGAGGCGGTAGTTGTTGAAGCCGCTGACCTCCACCCGGAAGGTGCGGCCCTCCTCACCGGCTCCCACCCCCTGCCGGGTGACGCCATCGGCTGGCACGGAACGGAAGGCACTGCCCTTGGCATTGGGGCTGACCACCGGCAGCGGTTGCTCGGCATGGACGGCGGGGTTGAGGCGCGACTGGGTGCGCAGGGCGTCCCCCCGCACCGAGGCACCGACCCCGCGGGCGAGCTGCATCACGTAGGAGAACTGCAGCCCCTGTTGACCCACCGAGTAGCCGAAGGCATGGACGTAGGGAACCATCTCTTCGCCGAATCGCTCCTGGTACTCCGCGCTGTCGAGGTAGGAGTCGATTTCGGCGTCGTAACCCTGTTCCTGCAGGATCGTGAAATGGTGCAGCATCTCGGCCTTGTTCTGGGGAGCCCGGCCGAGCAGGTGCTTGAAGTTGAGCTCAATGAAGCGGTAAGCGTTGCAGTTCTCGAAAAACTTGGCCTTGTACAGCCCGCTTTTGGCCACCTGGCGCACGAACTCACGCACGCTCAGATAGCCGCGCCTGAAGAGGGATTCCGGCCCCTCAAGTCGCTCGCTGGCCATCACGTACTGGTTGCCGAGCACCTGGCGGTAAACCGCCCGGATCAGAATCTGCTTGTCGTTTTCGGTGGCGTTTGCCCAGTTTTCCTTGTTGCGGGCGCTGGCGAAACGCTCGATACCCAGATAGGCGGCGTTGGCGAGGGTCATGGGCGAGGGGCTGAAGGGGCGCGAAGTGGGGAGGGGTGTCCGCAAGGACGCCGCAGCAGGGGCGCCCTCACAACACGGGTAGCTGCATGGCGGATCTTATGGGCGTCTCCTGACCGTGACACCAGCCCTTCACAATCGTTACCACCTTGGGATGCTGGCCCCCGTGCCCGGGAACCCTTGGCGGGCCGGCACAGGATCGATACCATCCGGCCACATCCCCCTTCCCGCCATGGCTGCCGACCCGCCGACCCCGGCCTTCCGCCGGCCCCAGGGGGACGGAGCGGGCGAGGCGGTGATTCGTCTGGCCGACCAGCTCCATGCCCTCTCCCGGGTGGCGGAAACCCTCACCATTCGCTTGCTGGAGCTGGAAGAGCGGCTCACGACCCAGGAAGGGCAGCTCCTTCCCCTCCTCGATACCGCCGCCTCCACGGAGCCGGAGGCCATGGGGGGCCTGGATCGGCGCCTGGCGGATACGCAGGAACGGTTGAGTTTCCTTGAGGCGGTGCTGCGGGGTGAGCAAGGCTGCGAAGCGGTCGCCGCAGGTGGCATCGGCGCCCGTCGTGCCCTGCGTGCGATCCCCGCGGCCCTCCCGCCCGAGTACCTCCCGGAGGAAGGTTGCCCGGACGATCTGGATCCCTTTCCGGAGGAGGGGGAGCAGCCGTTCATGGACGAACGGATCGCCTGATCCCCCTCCTGGCTTCCCGGATCAGCCGGCGCCCGCGGTGCTCAGCATCGCCGCCGCGGTGTAGAGCACTAGGCCGGTGATCGCAAAGCCGCCGGTGGCCACCAAGCCCTGCCAGAGGCGCCGGGCCAGGGGGGACGGGGCGTCGGCCAGCCAGGCCGGACGGGGCATCGAGAAGCCGCCCGTCGGGCTCCAGGCCGTCCCCCGTCCGGCCGGGCTGCGCTGGGAGATCGTCTCCCGCCAGTAGGCGTCGTAGCGCGGGGCCTGCTGGTTGAACGGCAGGGCGCCCTGGGGGCGGCCCGCCAGGGTGCGGGAGCGTTGATAGGGCACCATGTCGAGCCCGAAAGTGTCGAGGTACTCCTCGGAATCGAGCAGGCTGTCGACCAGGCCTGGCAGACCCTGCTGGGCGATCACGATCGAGAGGGCGATGCGCTCCCGCTCGCCGTGCACCTGGCGGCCCAGCACCCGGCCGACGATCTGGTCAACCATGCGGGTGTTGCTGTTGCAGCGATAGAAATCGTTGCGGAACTTGCTGGAGAGCAGCAGACCACGCACGAAGTCGCGCATCGTGATCTGGCCGCTGCGCAGCTGCGACTCCAAGGCCGCATCGCGGTCCACCTTGAAGGCGTGAAAGAAGATCTGGCGGTAGGCCTGCTCGATCAGGCCGTCGACACTCGCCGCGTCGCGCCCCATGGTCTGGGGCACCTGACGGGGGCTTTCATCGCCCCCGATGGCGAACGAATTGACGCGGGCGTTCTGGCTCAGTCGGGGGGTGGACAGCAGGGGGAGGCTCATGGACGCGTGGACGGTGGTGGGAGGCCCGGATTGGCTCGGCAGAAAGTAGGGGCATGGCGAGAGGTTGGGGGTCTTGGCCGCCCATCTCTCCACGGTCCGTTACGTGGCCGCCTGGCGGGCTCGGATCAGCCCAGGCTGGCCACCCACTCGGCCGGGATCTCGTCGCTGAAGTCGTCGACGCGGGCGAACTCGAACGGACCCGCCAGAGATCCCCAGAGATGTTCATGGGTGATCGGGTCATGGCCCCGGTCGATCGTGCGCATCTGGTGGGCAAACAGCTCCAGTCGGCTCACCAAGTAGGCGGTTCGCCCCTTTCGCTCCACCAGGCAGCGGCAGCCGGGCTCCACCTCCCCCACGAATCCCTCCCCCTCCTCGCGCACCAGGTAGGTGCAGCCCTCAAGCGGTCGCAGGTCGCCAGGCTCGATGCGTTCGCGCCGCTCCCGGTCGTCCACCGCCCCCCAGAAGCGCTGCTCTTCCGTGATGGCCTGGTTGTGGATGATCAGCCCGTCGTCGCGCCGCTCGACCCGCAACACCCGGATCCGGTAAGGGGCCGCGGGGTTGATGGCATAGGCCTGCTCCAGGAGCAGGGAGCCCGGCGCCAGCTGGGGCAGGGGCCGGATCCGGACCAGGATGTGGGCGTAGAGAGGGGGGTTGTCGAACGCCTGCTCCTGGTTGCTGAAGCCGCCGCTCAGCATCTGCAGCAGACGGGTGGGGGAATTGCTCATGCCGGCAACCTAAAGACCCAGCAGGCGAAGGCGGAATTCGGCCACCTGGCGGGCCATGGTCGGATCGTTGAGGGCAAAGGGGTGGTCGGCGATCCGGGCCAGGACCAGGCCAAGCTTCTCGCCTTTGTCCAGGGGGTGATCCTGGGCCGGGTCGGCTTGGTTGCTCCACGCCAGGTCGAAGGCGTGGGCAAAGCTGTCGGCGTTGTTGAAGAGCCGCTCAGAGACGGGCTGGGGATCGGACATCGGCACTAAAAACCGGTGCCCACGATGCGGCACCGGGACGGGGGAGACAATTGAGGGAAGTATGCCAGGACCCAGATTTGAACTGGGGACACGGCGATTTTCAGTCGCCTGCTCTACCAACTGAGCTATCCCGGCCTGTCGCAGTGGCGACCCTGGCACTTTAGATCACGACCCTCCCCGTCCTGCTGGCGTCCGGGCCAGGCAGAGCAGCCCATGCACCTGCCAGCCACCCTGCCGCAGGGCTTCCGCGGCTGCCAGCGCGGTGGCCCCGCTGGTGAGGATGTCATCCACCAGCAGCAGCGGCCGCCGCCGCGCCTCCCCCGCTCCCGCCTGCCGGCAGCAGGCGAACGATCCGCGCTGATTGGCGAAGCGCAGGGCCCGCCCCAGGTGGTGCTGACCGAGCACGGGATGGCTGCGCTTCAGCAATTCGGCCCGCTCCAGCCCCAGCTGCTCGGTTAAGCAGCGGGCGAGCAGCGGCGGAAGCGGGTTGGCCTGCCGTTTCCAGCTCGGCACCACCACCAGCAACGGCCGCAGGGGCGGAACCCCCGGAGGCCGAGCGACCAGAGGCGGACGGATCGTCACCGCCAGCGCCTGCAACGCCGCGGGGCGCGGCCGTCGCCGCAGCCCGAGCAACGCCCGCCGCAGCTCCCCCTCATAGGCCCCGGCTGCCCACCAGGGCAGGGGGGCTGTGCCCGCGAGACCCTCGCGCGGAAGACGCAGCCGGCTCTGGCAGGCCTCGCACGGCTGGGTTCTTGTGCGGGCGGGACGAGCGCAGAGAGGGCAAGCCGGCGGCAGCAGCCAGTCGAGCAAAGCCCCAATCGGGGGGAAAGCCACGGCCGGGGCCGCCGCGCGGCCAGGAAGGGACCGCTTAAGGGTTCCCCGGCAGCGACCGAAGCATCGCCACCAAGGTGCGATGGGCATCCTCACTGTCGGTGAGGGTGTGATCGAATGGCACCTCGAGCACGGCGCCGTCAACCTCCAGGCGCATCGCCTCGGGAACCACGGCCAGCATGCGAGCGGTGCGCGCCCCGCTGGCTCCGCCGAAATGGCGGGCGTAGGCGAGTACCGCCCCGGCGTGGTCATCGTTCATGTGCTTGCAGATCCGGTCGCTCACCGCAGGGGTGAGGGGGTCGGCGGCCATGGTGGAGCAGGAGCTGGTTCAGACCCCATTCTGCGGGGAGCCGCCGCGGCCCGGTCGCTCAACCGGCGCCGAAACGCTGCCAGAGCAGGGACCCCAGTCGGATGGCGCTGAAGCCCACGTAGCCCGCCAAGATCACGAACAGGGCCATCGAAACGATGGTGCGCAGGCGTTCGCCCATGGATTCCCCTCATGGCGTCGGTATCTGCCCCATCCTGCCTGGCCCGAGGGCCTGGGCCGCGAGCAGGGCCATGCCCCGGCAGGCTGTGAGCTCCGGACGGTTGAGTACGGGCAGGCCCAGGGCCCGTTGGCGCAGGGCCCGCCACTGGGGATTGCGGGCACCACCGCCCAGGGTGATCACCCGCCGGATCGGCGCTGCTCCCAGCTCCCCCAGTCGCTCCCAGCCCGCCTTCTCCAGGGCGGTTAGGCCCTCAAGCAACGCCTGGAGATAAAGGGCATCGCTCACTGGACGGGGCTCGAGCACCGGCTCCAGTTCGGGCTCATCCCAGGGGAAACGCTCCCCTCGGCACGGGATGGGGCGCAGCCGCAGGCCGGTGGGACGCTCGGGATCGAGCTGGCGACTGAGCTCCTCCAGCATTTCCGGTCGGAAGAAGCGCAGCAGGATGGCGGCACCCGCATTCGAAGCGCCCCCCGCCAGCCAGCGACCGGCCACCCGATGGCAGCTCACACCGGGGCCATGGATCGGCTCCGGCACGAACCGCTTGATCACCAGGGTGGAGCCGAGCACGGTGATGCCATCCTCCGGTCCGGGGTCGGCGGCCAGCACCGCGGCATTGGCGTCGGTGCTGCCGGCCACCACCTGACAGTCGCTGGGCAGATCGAGGGCCAGCGCCGCCTCCGCTCCCAGGGTGCCCAGGATCTCGCCGCTGCCGCGGATCTGGGGCAGGGCCGCGCTCCAGGGTTGCGCGGCGATGCGGCCTGACCATCCGCGCCGCTGGGGATCCCAGCCGAGGCGGAGGTTGTTGCCCTCTTCTCCCCATCGCCAGTCCCCCAGGAGCCAGCCCATGAGCCAGTCCGCCTGATGACGAAGCAGCAGGGGTTGGCCCTCCCCCGCCGCTCCCGCCTGTTCCAGCAATCGCAGTGCCCGCGCCAGGCTGCCGCTGGCGCTGGAGGCCGGGCCTTCCCGGACGAGGGGGGCGATGGCCTTTGCCTGCTCTGGACAGGCCTGGAAATAGGGCAAGGCCAGGGCCAGGTTGCCGGTAAGCAGAGTGCCATCCGGACGGGCAAGCAGCAGGGTCCCGGAGGTGCCATCGATGGCGATCGCGCGCACCGACTGGCGTTGCTCCGGGGACAGTTGGCACACCAGGCCGATCAGCCCCTGGCGCCAACCCTCGGGGTCTTCGAATGGCCCCGGGTAGGCCGCGTGGAGTTCCAGTGGCGCAGGCCCGCCCTGCTCCCCCGGATGGACCAGGGCAAGGCGGAGACCGCTGCTGCCCAGATCAACCCCAAGGACGGAGACGCGGGATTCAGGCGGGAGCGCCGGAGGCAACGCGATCGGCGGTGGCCTGCTTCAGGGTGGCGGCGATGGCGCTCACCTCCTCCCAGGGAAGGCTGAGGTCGTTGCGCCCGAAGTGGCCGTAGGCCGCCACGTCCTGGTAGAAGCGTCCGCCGCGCTGTTGGGGCAGCTGACGCAGGGCGAAGGTTTCGATGATCGCGCCGGGGCGCAGATCGAAATGCTCCTGCACCAACGCGGTGAGGTCATCGTTGCTCAGGCTGCCGGTGCCGAAGCTCTCCACCAGGATGCTCACCGGGCGGGCCACGCCGATGGCATAGCTGAGCTGCACCTCGGCCTTGCGGGCAAGGCCAGCGGCCACCAGCGCCTTGGCCACGTAGCGCGCGGCGTAGGCGGCGGAGCGGTCCACCTTGGTGGGATCTTTGCCGGAGAAGGCGCCGCCGCCATGGCGGGCATAGCCACCGTAGGTATCAACGATGATCTTGCGGCCGGTGAGGCCGGCGTCGCCCTGGGGACCGCCCACCACGAACTTGCCGGTGGGGTTGACCAGGAAGCGGGTGGTCTCCGCGTCGGGCTTGAGGGAGAGGTCGGCGGTGGCGGGCAGAACCACATGGGTCCAGAGGTCTTCGCGGATGCGGTCGCGCAGAGCCTTCTCCTCGCTGATGCCGTCGATCTCGGCGATGTGCTGGGTGGAGATCAGGATCGTGTCGATCGCCACGGGCTGGTCGTCCTCATAGACGACGCTCACCTGGGTTTTGCCGTCGGGAAGCAGGTAGCCAAGGATGCCCTCATGGCGCACCTGCGCCAGGCGCAGGGCCAGCCGGTGGGCCAGGCTGATGGGGAGGGGCATCAGCTCGGGCGTCTCGTTGCAGGCAAAGCCGAACATGATCCCCTGATCCCCGGCGCCCACCTTGTCGACGGGATCCCCCTCATGGTCGTCGGCCTCATCCACGCCCTGGGCAATGTCCGGGGACTGCTGGTCGAGGGCCACCAGCACGGCGCAGCTGTTGGCGTCGAAGCCGCCGGCACGGGCGCCGCTGTAACCGATCCGCTCGATGACGCCCCGCACCAGGTGGTTGAAGTCGACCCGGGCCGTGGTGGTGATCTCGCCGGTGATCAGGCAGAGGCCGGTGTTCACCACGGTTTCGCAGGCCACCCGGCTGGCCGGGTCCTGGCTCAGCACGGCATCGAGGACGGCATCGCTGACCTGATCGCAGATCTTGTCAGGATGCCCTTCCGTGACCGATTCCGAAGTGAAGACGTAACGGCTCATGCCCTTGGAAGCTGGTGAAACGGCTTGGAGCTTATGGCCTCACTTCCAAGGCCCTGCGTGGTCGTGGACACCGTCCGTGTTGGGACAGTCCGCGGGCGGGGCGGGCACCGGGCCGGATTTCACCGCCAGCTCGCTCCAGTGGCGCAGCTGGGCCACGCCATCCTCCAGGGGTGGGGGCTGGCGCCAACCCGAGCGGTAGCCCAGCACCACGGGCACCCCCGCGGCCCGGGCCATGCGCAGATCGCTGTTGGCGTCGCCCACCAGGGCGCAGTGCCGGGCTTGCACCCCGAGCTCGTGGCACAGGCCGTGAATGGCGTGGGGATCCGGCTTGGCCGGCCGGTGGTCGGCGCTCCAGAGCCCCTGCACACTCGTCTGCAGGCCATGGGCCGAGAGGAAGTCGCGAATGCCGGCCTCATGGTCGTTGCTGATCACGGCGCAGCCGATACCGGCCTCGTGCAGGGAGACCAGCAGATCCTGCAGGCCTGGCGTCGGCTGGGGGCGATGGCTGCTGCCCTGGCCGTGCAGCCCGTCGGTGGCCGCGAACACCTGCTCGCTCAACCCCAGGGCATCGGGCCAGCCCAGCCCCACCTGGCTCAGGGCGGTGGCCGTGGCGATCAGGTTGTGGTCCCGGCAGGCCACCGCCGTTATCCCGGCCGGATCAATGGTTCCGCCGCAGAAGCCGTAGGCCCGGGCGAGCAGATCCTCCAGTTCCTCGAGCCGAAGGGGATCCACCAGCAGGGGCTCCGCCAGGAAGCGGCACTGGCGCAGTCGTTCCCGGGCCAGGGCCTCCAGCATCGGCTCGCTGTGGCTGATGGTGCCGTCCTTGTCGAACAACACCGCCTTGATCTCCCAGCCTGGAGGCCCCAGGGGAACACCACGCAGCAGCAGGTGGGGCATTCAGTCGACGGTCACGCCCATCGGCTCGCCGTCCTCCGCCTGCTCCAGCAGCATCTGTTTGTATCGGGCGGCCATCTCCTCCGCCTTGTCGAACACCTTCTGCGGATCGGTGAGCATGTCTCCGGGCTCCGGCTCGAGTGCCTTGGTGGAGAGGGAGATGCGGCCGCGTTCGGCATCAAGATCGATGATCATCACCTTCATCTGATCGTTGACGTTGAGCACGGTGTGGGGAGTTTCGATGTGCTCGTGGCTGATCTCCGAGATGTGCAGCAGGCCGCTGACCCCCCCGATGTCGATGAAGGCGCCGTAGGGCTTGATGCCGCGCACGGTACCCAGCACCACCTCGCCCACCTCCAGGCGATTCATCTTGCGCTCCACCAGGGCGCGGCGGTGGCTGAGCACCAGGCGGTTGCGCTCCTCGTCCACCTCCAGGAACTTGAGGGGCAGGAAATCGGCCACCAGCTCCTCCTTGGCCTTGCGGGTGCTGATGTGGCTGCCGGGGATGAAGCCGCGCAGGCCTTCGACCCGCACCAGGGCCCCACCGCGGTTGGTGGCGAACACCTCGCTGTAGATGGTGGCGTCCTCCTTCTGAAGTTGACGAACCCGCTCCCAGGCGCGCTGATACTCGATGCGACGGATCGAGAGGGTGAGCTGGCCGTCCTCATTCTCCTCGCTGAGGATGAAGAATTCGCGCACCTCTCCGGGCTCAAGCACGTCGGAGAGGTGCTCCACCCGGTTGATCGAGACCTCCGGCAGCGGCATGAAAGCGGCTGTCTTGGCCCCGATGTCGATCATGGCGCCCTTGGGCTCCAGGGCGAAGACGGTGCCGTTGACGACGTCGCCGGGCTTGAAGTTGTAGTCGTACTTGCTGAGCAGCGAGGCAAATTCATCCAGGGTGAACCCCACCCCATCGCTGTCGCGGCCTGAGGCCCCGCGGCTGCTGGAAATATCGGCGCTGGGCACCTCTTCCGGGATGGCCAGGTCGAGTTCCGCCGCGGCCTCGGTGGCTGCCATGGCATCGCTGGGGGCCTCGACGGCGCCGAGTTCGGAAGACGGGGTCACGGTCATGGAACGGAGGCGGCTGCTGCTAGCAGGACGAGGGGAGAGAGCGTGCCTGCCCGCCTGCAGCGCACGTCCAATGGTCGATCCTATCAACAGGCCAGGCTGGCCCTGCCCTCGCCGATGGAACGGGGGCTTCGATCAGCCCACGATCGCGAGCCGGTCGCTCTTTCGCCCGGCGCCGCGCCCAGGGCTGCCCCCCAATCCCTCGAGGGTGGCCACGAAATCGCTGACGCTGCGGAACTGCCGGTAGACAGAGGCGAAGCGGACGTAGGCCACCTCGCTCATGCCCCGCAGTCGCTCCAGCACCAGCTCGCCGATTTCGTTGCTGGCGACCTCCCGGCCGCTTCGCTGCTGCAGCGCCAGTTCGATGTCATCCACCACCGATTCAAGCAGGCTGGGTTCGAGCCCTGTCTTCTCGCAGGCCCGCAGCAGGCCATGCAGGAGCTTGCCTCGGTTGAAGGTCTCGCGGTTGCCGTTTCGCTTGACCACCGTGATCGGCACGGTTTCCACCCGCTCATAGGTGGTGAAGCGGAAGTCGCAATTGAGGCACTCCCGGCGTCGACGCACGCTTCGGCCGCCATCGGCGGCGCGGGATTCCAGCACCCGACTGTCGGTGTGTTGGCATGAAGGGCATTGCATGCCCGCGATCCGCAGCGTGTTTCAAAAGTGTAAGCAGCCGGATCGGCCTTGAGAAGGGCATTACCCCATCGGAAATCGGGCGGAAAGAAAAAAAGCCCCCGCCTGGGGGGCGGGGGCTGCACTCTGGGACTCACTTGCCGATCTTCGGCGGATCGCGGAAGGCGATGGCGAAGAAGAGGGTGGAAATGGCCAGGGCCAGGATGAGGATGTAGGCGAAGCTCTCCATGGGGAGTTCTCGGTGGGGAGTGGCGGATGGGCCCGGTGGTCAGCTGAGCGGGGTGCCGGCCGGCGGCACGAAGCCCTCCGGCAGGCGTCGGGTGGAACGGTCGCCCAGTTTCTGGAAGAGACCGAACTCCACCTGTTCACCCAGATCGGGATCGATGCCCGCGAACACGTCGCGGTAGAGGGTGCGGGCTCCGTGCCAGATGTGGCCGAAGAAGAAGAGCAGGGCGAAGGTGGCGTGTCCAAAGGTGAACCAGCCGCGTGGGGAGCTGCGGAAGACGCCGTCCGAGTGGTAGGTCTCGCGGTCGAATTCGAAGGCTTCACCCAGCTGTGACTTGCGGGCCAGCCGCTTGACGTCGGCGGGATCGGTGTAGGTCTGGCCGTTCAGGGCGCCTCCATAGACCTTGGCGGTCACGCCCTGCTGCTCGAAGGAGTACTTGGCCTCGGCCCGACGGAAGGGAATGTCCGCCCGCACGACGCCGTTGGTGTCTTCGAGCACCACGGGGAAGTTCTCGAAGAAGTTGGGCAGACGCCGCACGTTGAGCTCGTGGCCATCCTTGTCGGTGAAGCTGATGTGGCCAAGCCAGCTGGTGGGCAGGCCATCGCCGTTGACCATCGGGCCTACCCGGAACAGACCCCCCTTGGCGGGGCTGTTGCCGACGTAGTCGAAGAAGGCAAGC
>JBIIND010000263.1:0-3351 GCA_044337665.1 Cyanobium sp. | reverse complement strand
CCTCCAGGAGGCCTTCGGTCTGCGCTCCACCGTGGCGGTGCTCGGATTTTCGTTGCGCACCCTTGCCCAGCAGCTGGAGCAGGGTCAGCTCGCCGACCTGATCGCCCAGCAGCAGCGCGCCGAGGGCGGGGGCCGCTCCCCCGCACCCCGCGAGGAGGGTTGGGGCGGTGAACGTCGCCGTGATCGCGGGCCCGGCGATCGGGAGGACGGTCGGGGTGGCCGCCCCCCCCGGGTGGATCCCTTCGCCCGTCCGGCCCGGCCCACACCCCCACCCCCGGAGGTGCCGGTGGAGCTGGACGCCGAGGTGCAGCCGGAGCTGGAGCTGGAGAGCAGCGGCGTACCCACCCCGGACGACGCTCCAGCGGAAGGGGTGCACGAGCCCGCCGCAGCGGCTGATTCTGAGCCAGGGCCTGAGGTCTGAGCGGAGGCATGGCGGAGCAACGGCCCCGGGTTCTCTCCGGCGTTCAGCCGACCGGGGCCCTGCACCTGGGCAACTGGCTGGGTGCCATCCGCAACTGGGTCGATCTGCAGGAAAGCCACGCCACCTTTTTCTGCGTTGTCGATCTGCATGCCATCACCGTTCCCCACGATCCGCTTCGGCTGGCGGAGGACACGCTCACCACGGCGGCCCTGTACCTGGCCTGTGGCATCGACCCGGCTCGCTCCACGGTGTTCGTCCAGAGCCACGTCAGCGCCCACAGCGAGCTGTGCTGGCTTCTGAACTGCGTCACGCCGCTCAACTGGCTGGAGCGCATGATCCAGTTCAAGGAGAAGGCGCTGCGCCAGGGGGCGGACGTCTCCACCGGCCTGCTCGACTACCCGGTGCTGATGGCGGCCGACATCCTTCTTTATGACGCCGATCTGGTGCCGGTGGGTGAAGACCAGAAGCAGCACCTCGAACTCGCCCGCGACATCGCCCAGCAGCGCATCAACGCCCGCTACGGCCCGCGCGACGGCAGCGGTGAACCGCAAGCGATCCTCAAGGTGCCCGAGCCCCTGATCCTGCCCCAGGGGGCGCGGGTGATGAGCCTGGCCGATGGCCGCAGCAAGATGAGCAAGAGCGACCCCAATGGGGGATCCCGGATCACCCTGCTGGATCCGCCGGATCTGATCGCCCGCAAGATCAAGCGCGCCAAGACCGACCCGGTGATGGGTCTGGAGTTCGCCAACCCGGAGCGGCCCGAGGCCGACAACCTGCTGGGCCTCTACGCCCTGCTGGGCGGCCGGGGCCGCGAGCAGGCCGCCGAGGAGTGCGCGGCGATGGGGTGGGGGCAGTTCAAGCCGCTCCTGGCCGAGGTGGTGATCGAGGCGCTGCGCCCCATCCAGGCGCGCTACGCCGAGTGGCGTTCCGACCCCGCCGGTCTGGAGGAGGTGCTCGCGAAGGGGAGGGAGCGGGCCGAGACCGTGGCCGGCCAGACCCTGTCCCGGGTGAGAACGGCCCTGGGCTTTCTGCCTGCCCGTTGAGCGCCCACGCCCCACACTTCTTAACAATGCTTCCCCCATCGATCAGCGCCCCTGATCTGTTGCGGGTGTCTCAGGCGCAACTCCGTCCGGGACCGGCGGTGGGGGGAGGCCGGCAAAGTCCCGCCGGAGTCAGGGATTCCACACGGATTGATCCCCGCCGGTCTGGGGGCGTGCACAGAGTCTCGGGATTGTCCAGGGCGGCTCCCAGGGGGGTGGTGCCGGTCGGGGGGGATTGGGCAGGGTCTTGCCCAATCGCGTTGTTCCGTTCTGCCTTTGCTCCGCCCCCCGTTCCGCCGCGCGGTGTCCAGTCTTTCGCGTCCCCAGCGCGGCCCCTTGCCCGCGGCCCAGCCCTGCCTGGCGGCCCTGCTCCTGGTTCTGCCCCTGGCCGGCCCCAGGCCCGGTCCCCTGGCCGTCCGCTCCGCCAGGGCCCTCCTCTCCCCGGCAGCCCCATCCCAGGGGCGGCTGGAAATCCAGCCGGCATCGCTCCTGGGGGGGTATCGGCTGACGCCGGAGCGCCGTGCCCTGCTCAGCACGATCCGCTTCGCGGAGGGCACCTGGCTGGGGGGAAGCCGCGAGGGTTACCGGGTGCTGTACGGCGGCGGTCGCTTCGACGATTTGAGGCGCCATCCGGAGGTGGAGGTGCGGCGGCGCTACGTGAGCGCTGCTGCCGGCGCGTACCAATTCCTGCCCCAGACCTGGCGGGCCGCGGCCCGCGACCTGGGCCTGCCGGATTTCGGGCCCGCCAGCCAGGACCAGGCGGCCCTGCACCTGGTGGAAAAGCGCGGCGCCCTCGCCCACTTCGATCGGGAGGGGCTCACGGCCCAGGTGCTGGCGCGCCTGGCCCCGGAGTGGGCCTCCCTGCCGACCCTGGCTGGCCACAGCGCCTACGGCCAACCGGTGCGCTCGACGGCGGAGTTGCAGGGCTTCTTCCGCCGGGAACTGGAGCGGCAGCGGGACCAGCGGGCGGGCTAGGCGGCCTTCAGGCGGCGGCGCAGCCGACGGGTCCAGCCGAAGGCGGCGCCAGCCCCCAGGAGGGGCAGGGGGCCGGGGACAGGAGCATTGCTGCGCTGGGAGGCGCCGGCGATGTCGCGGAGTTGGGCGACTCCCGTGGGGTTGATCGAACGATTTGTATAGATCCCCGTGGTGGGATCAAACGTGCCCCAACTTCCGGAATCTGTCGTATTGGGAAGCACATGTCTCTGTCCCCAAAGGCTCTCTCCGTTGTAATTGTCGTAAAAGATCTGAAGCGAGGGGTTTGTATTGTCAGCATTGGTGAGGGTGATGTCCGCATTGTTGCAACTGCCGGGAGTTGCCACGCCGCAGCTTGTGAGATCGATTTTGAAGAAACCGCCATACACGGTGGTTCCGTAAAGGGTTCCGGATTCGCTGATCGCAATGTCACCGAAGCTGAAGCTGTTGGCAGGTGGGCTGGTGGGGATTTGAATGCCGGAGGGAAGATTGGCGATGCTGTAGAGGGTGGCTTTGTTCAGGCTGGAGTATTGAGGCACGCCATTGATGTCGTAGGTGAGGTCATATTTGACCAATTTGTTGCGGTTGGGGCTGGCCCCTGTGTTGTCCGGTAAAGTGGTGTGGCTGGCGATGAAGTACCAGTAGGCATTGTTGTAGTAGGCGGCATTCGCCGTGTAGCGGGTAAGGGGGCTCGACCCGGCGAGGCCGTTGTTGGCTTGCTCCGCCAGAATGGGCACCGGCGTGCTTGGCTTGAAATCCCAAAAGCGAAGGTTGCCGAGGTAATCGAGGAAGAAGAATTGGTTTCTGACTTTGTCGTAGGCGAAGCTGTTGGAGTAATAATCCATGGCTTTTTCCGTCCCTTTATCAAAGCCAGTGCTGCAGGCGGTGTAGGCATCGCCCCCGAGCGCAGAGCAAACG
>JBIIND010000221.1:0-3838 GCA_044337665.1 Cyanobium sp. | reverse complement strand
CCCCTGGCCTTGCTGACCCTGGCGGTCACCCCAGCCCAGGCCCACCACGCCGTGGAGCTCTTCCATTGGCAGCCCACGCCCCTCAACGGCCTGCTGAGTGGGCTGTTGCATCCCCTGATCGGTCCGGACCATCTGCTTTTCCTCCTGGCCCTCTCCCTGGTGGGCCTGCGCCAGCGCGCCCTCTGGATGCTGTCCCTGCTCGCCGTCGGCTTGCTGGGCAGCTGGGCCGGGCTCGTGCTGCCCGGACTGCCCGGGGCGGAGGTCGTGGTGGCCCTCTCCCTGGCGATGGTGGCCCTGGTGTTGCTCGGTCGCCTTCCCAGGGGACTGCTGCTCCCCGCCTTCGCGCTCCATGGCTACGTGCTCAGCGCCTCGGTGCTGGGCTGGACGGTGATGCCCGTGGCGGCTTACCTGCTGGGCCTGGCGATCAGCCAGGGCCTGCTTCTGTTCGCCTCCCTGCAACTCCTGGCCCGCTCAGCTGAAGCCCTGGCCCGACCATCGCGCCGCCGGCTGGCCCTGGGCCTGGTTGGTGCCGGGGCCGTGCTGGCCCTCGCGCCCCTGCTGGCCTGAGATGGTCGATCCCCACACCACCGCCGCGGCGCCCGCGGCCGAGTCTTCCCAACGGCTGCCGGTCACCGTGGTGACCGGCTTCCTCGGGGCCGGGAAGACCACCCTGCTGCGTCGCCTCCTGCTCGATGGAGGCCTGCGTCTCGCCGTGCTCGTCAATGAATTCGGTGAGGTCGGCATCGACGGGGACCTGATCGCCAGTTGCGGCTTCTGCCCGGAGGATGAGCTCGAGGGGCGGCTCGTGGAACTGGCCAATGGCTGCCTCTGTTGCACGGTGCAGGACGAGTTCCTGCCGACGATGGAAAAGCTCCTCGAGCGGGCCGACCGCCTCGATGGAATCGTGGTGGAGACCAGCGGGCTGGCCCTGCCCGAACCCCTGGTGGCCGCCTTCGGCTGGCCGGCGATCCGCACCCGCACCCGGGTCAACGCCGTGGTGACGGTGGTGGATGGGGAGGCGCTCGCCGCAGGCCATGTGGTGGGCGACGCCGAGGCGGTGGAAGCGCAGCGGCGCGCCGATCCCAGCCTTGATCACCTCACTGCGATCGAGGCGTTGTTCGAGGAACAGCTTGAGGCGGCCGACCTGGTGCTGATCAGTCGCGCCGACCTCCTCGATCCCGTTCAACTCGCGGAGGTCAGCGAGGCGCTGAGGCCGCGTCTGCGCCCCGGCACGGCGGTGCTGCCGATGGCCCGGGGAGCCCTCGACCCAGGGGTGATCTTCGGTGCCGTGGCCCCCCTTGCGGGGGCTGACGGGCACTCCCCTTCCCACGTCAACCACCACGACGATCACGACCATCACGACGATCACCACGACCACGCCCATGTGGCCATGGCCTCGCTTGTGCTGCGCCGGGATGGCCCCTGGGAGCGAAGCGTTCTGGAGGATCGTCTGAGGGCCCTGCTGGCCTCTGAACCGGTGATCCGCCTCAAGGGTCGACTGCGCCAGGCCGGACGGCCGTTGATGCTGCAGATCCAGGCGGTCGGCCCCCGGCTGGAAACGTGGTACGAGGGCGCCGCGGGCGATGGGGCCAGCGACCTGGCGCTGGCCAGGGGCGAAGGACTGGAACTGGTGGTTCTGGGCGCCGCCGGCGACCGCGAACGCCTGGAACGGGCCTTCGCCGAGCTCTGAGCCCTCCGTAACCCTCCCGAACCGGGCTCAGTCGAGGGGAATCTCCCCCCGGGCGCAGGTTCCGTCCCAGCAGAGGCTGCGGTCCTGCTGCCACCGGCTCGTCACCGCCCGGACCCGTCCCTGCTCCCGCATCGTCACGGTGCCGCTGCCGTCATGACGGAATTCGATCTGGCGGCCGCCCACCAGCAGAATCCAGTGGGCTCCCACCTCTTCCACCCGCATCCGGCAGTCCTGCCAGGGTCCGTCGCCCAGGCGGCACTGCAGCGGGATCAGCGCGGGGGCGCCGCGGCCGCCTTCGGTTTCCTGGGCCAGCGCGCCAGGGCCCGCCAGCAGCAGCAGCATCACGCCAAGGGTCCAGCTGGGGCGAATTCGGCCCGGGGTCACCACAGCCGGGGGGCGCGGAGGTCTGCTTCCACCCTGAGGCGTGCTCCGGTGGCCAGGCGGGCGGGCTGCCAAGATTTAACAAAAGCCTTGCTGCCGGTGCCCCTCTTCCATGCCCGCGTCCAGGTCTCCCTGCGCCCCTCCGTGCTCGATCCGGCCGGGGAAGCGACGCGCGCTGCCGCCGGCAGGCTGGGGGTGGCGGGGGTCCGTCGCCTGCGCATCGGCAAGGCCATCGAGGTGGAGCTGGAGGCTCCCGATCCAGAGACGGCCCGCGCCCAACTCGAGCTGCTCAGCGACCGCCTGCTCGCCAATCCGGTGATTGAGGATTGGTCGCTCGACGTTCGCGAAGCCGGCTGAAGGGAACGCCATGACGATCGGCATCGTGGTCTTCCCCGGCTCCAACTGTGACCGGGACGTGCATTGGGCTCTGCAGGGCTGCCTGGGACACCCCACCCGCTTTCTCTGGCATGAGGAGCGCGAACTGGGGCCCCTGGAGGCCGTGGTGCTCCCCGGAGGCTTCAGCTATGGCGACTATCTGCGCTGCGGCGCCATCGCCCGCTTCGCGCCTGTGCTGGAGGGGGTGCGTCGCTTCGCCGAGGACGGCGGACCCGTGCTGGGGATCTGCAACGGCTTTCAGGTGCTCACGGAGATGGGCCTGCTGCCCGGGGCGTTGACCCGCAACCGCGACCTGCACTTCCTCTGCGAGCCGGCGGAGCTGGAGGTGCGGCCGGGTCGCTGCCGCTGGTTGGAAGGGTACGGCGAAGGGGAGCGGATCCACCTGCCGATCGCCCATGGGGAAGGGCGTTACCAGGTGGAGGCCGAGGAGCTGCGGCGGCTGGAGGGGGACGGCTGCATCGTGCTGCGCTACGCCCACAACCCCAACGGCTCCATTGGCGATGTGGCGGGTCTGACCAATCCGGCCGGCAATGTGCTCGGCCTGATGCCCCATCCCGAGCGCGCCTGCGATCCCCAGATCGGCGGCACGGATGGTCGCCGCCTGCTGGCGGCGGTGCTGGGCTGAGGGAGCCGGCGCGAGCCGCTCCGGCGGCCAACGACGGGGCAAGCAACAAAAAAGGGGGCCAGCGGCCCCCGATCCTGTGCACCACCTTCGGGCCAAGAGCCTTCGGGTCGTTGGGCGTATCAGTTGACAGCAGCAAAGAATTCCTTGCTTTTCACCGGGTCTGGGTTCATGGTCTTCTCGCCGGGCTGCCAGTTGGCGGGGCAGACTTCATCGGGATGGGACTGCACGTACTGGAAGGCCTGCAGCACCCGCAGGGTTTCATCAACGCTCCGGCCGACCGGCAGGTTGTTGATCGTGCTGTGCATGATCACGCCTTCGGGGTCGATGATGAACAGGCCTCGCAGGGCCACGCCGGCACTCTCATCGAGCACCTCATAGGCACGGGCGATCTCCTTCTTGAGGTCGGCGACCAGGGGATAGGCAATGTCGCCGAGACCCCCGCTTTTGCGATCGGTCTGCACCCAGGCCAGGTGGCTGAACTGGCTGTCAACCGAGACCCCCAGCACTTCGGTGTTGCGGCTGGTGAAATCGGCGTAGCGGTCGCTGAAGGCGGTGATTTCCGTCGGGCAGACGAATGTGAAGTCGAGGGGATAGAAGAAAAGCACCACGTACTTGCCGCGGTACTGGGAGAGGGTCACCTCCTTGAATTCCTGATCCACCACCGCGGTGGCTGTGAAATCGGGAGCCGGCAGTCCGACGAGCCTGGTCATGGTCGAAGCGAGAGAAGGAAAAGAGACGAGTCGCAA
>JBIIND010000220.1:0-3854 GCA_044337665.1 Cyanobium sp. | reverse complement strand
GGCCGTCGAGACGCAGTACAACGCCGTTCTGCGCAGCTGACCCCGCGGCCGAGGGGCGCGGGGCTGACCTCAGCGCTCCAGCACCGCCAGGGTTTCCACGTGGGTGGTGTTGGGAAAGAAATCGAGGGGTTGCAGCCAGCGGCCCCGGTAGCCGCCCTCCCCGCAGAGGCCGGCCAGGTCGCGGGCCAGGGTGGCCGGGTCGCAGCTGAGATAGAGCAGCAGCGGCGGACCCTGGCTTCGGAGCGCCGCCAGGGCCTCGGCCTCGAGACCCTTGCGCGGCGGATCGACGAACACGGCGCTCCAGGGCGACCCAGGGGCGGCCAGGCGCTCGGCCAGCACCGCCCCAACGGCGGCCTGCTCAAAGCGGGCCCGCTCCGCCAGACCATTCGCCTGGGCATTGCGGCGCGCGAGGGCCACCGCGCTGTCCTGCTGCTCGATGCCGAGCACCCGCCAGCCGGTGGCGGCCAGCGGCAGGGAAAAGGTGCCGATGCCGCAATAGGCATCAAGCAACCGGCCGGACTCTTCGCCCAGGGCCTCCTGCAGCAGCGGCAGCACCCGCTCCGCCTGGCTGGTGTGCACCTGGAAGAAACTGTCGGCGGCGATTCGCAGCTCCAGGCCCGCAAAGCGTTCCCGCAGCTCCCCACGCCCGGCGATCACCCGGGTTTCCGCTCCCATCAACCGGTTGCCGCTCTGGCGCTGCAGGTTCAGGCAGACCCCCACCACCTCCGGCCAGCGGCGCCGCCAGTCTTCGGCCAGCGCCTCCAGACCGGGCAGGCGGTCATGGGAGGCGACCAGGGTGATCAGCACCTCGCCGCTGTGGTGACCGACCCGCAGCGCCAGGTGGCGCAGCCCGCCCGATTCCCCGCCGCCATGGCGATCGACCGGCCAGGGGGTGGCCTCCAGATCCCGTTTGATCGGGGCGATCAACCGGTCGAGGCGGGGGTCCAGCACCGGGCACTGGTTCAGATTCACGATCTGGTGGGAGCCCCGCCGGTAGTAGCCGGCCCGCAGCCGTCCCTCCCGCCGTTCCAGGGGGATCACCGCGCGGTTGCGGTATCCGAGGCCCGCCGGCGCGGCCATCAGGGGTCGCAGGGGAATATCCAGGGCGGCGATGCGCCGCAGCGTCTCCCCGACCCGCCGCTCCTTCCAACGCCGCTGGGCGTCGTCCTGGAGGGCCTGGAGGCTGCAGCCGCCACAGCGCTCGGCCAGGATGCAGGGGGGGCGCCGCCGACCGGGGGAGGTTTCGAGCAGGCCTTCGAGTTCCGCGTGCCAGTGGTGACGGGCCTGGTGGCTCAGCCGCACCCGCAGCCGTTCGCCCGGGAGACCACCCGCCACGAACACCACCTGCCCTTCGATGCGGCCCACGCCCCGCCCCTCCTGATCGAGGTCGTCCACGCTCAGGTCGCGGCGATCCCCGACGCGCAGCGGTGCTGGTTCCGCAGAGGAGAAGACAGCCATCGCCCGGTCAGCGCCCCTCCGACCCTATCGGTGCCCCGTCGCGGTTCCGCCCCAACGGCCCCCGTGCGCTGCGCTTCTCTGCAAAGGGGCGTTACACGTTTACGGGAGCGCCCTGGGTTGCCGGGACAGGCTCGATAGGATGCGCCGGTCCGGTCCCTGCTCCATGAGCGTCGTTCGCGATCTGATCCTCCAGGCCGATGATCAGCTCCGCTACCCCACGGGCGGCGAGCTGCGCTCCATGGTGGATTTTCTCAAGGGGGGCGGCCGTCGCCTGGCGGTGGTCCGCGTGCTCACCGACAACGAGCAGAAGATCGTGGATGAGGCAGCCCGCCAGTTGTTCAGCCGGAAGCCTGAATACGTGGCTCCCGGCGGCAACGCCTTTGGGCAGAAGCAGCGGGCCCAGTGCCTGCGTGATTTCAGCTGGTACCTGAGGCTGGTCACCTACGGCGTTCTGGCCGGAAGCACCGAGATGATCCAGAACATCGGGTTGGTGGGGGCCCGGGAGATGTACAACAGCCTGGGTGTGCCCATGCCCGGCATGGTGGAGTCCATGCGTTGCCTAAAGGAGGCCTCCATCACCCTTTTGGGCAGCGAGGAGGCCCTCATTGCCGGCCCCTACTTCGATTTTCTGATTCAGGGCATGCAGACCAGCACCTGAGTGGCTGTGCATCTGGTGGAGTTCGCCACCTTTCCACCGGCTGGGCTTCCAGCCGGTTTTTTTGTGGCGGTCGGACTGGGACGGGCCAGCCCTCAGAACAAAGACCAGAGATCACAAGTATCAGCCGAGACCCACCGTAAGTCTATTTGCGAGACCCGAACGATACTTGCGCGCGCCTGTGCGGTTCCCATGGGCACGGCTTGCCCCTGGCTCACCCCAGCTCGCCGCCGCCCTTCCATTGAAGGGCTCGCAGCGATTGTCCAAGCATGGTCTTATCTCGGGTCTGTTAATGAGACTTATAGTTGACCAACGGGATACAAGCCTGACGCGCCTGTCGCCCCTCGCCAGAAGCGTGGCGTCAAAACGAGGCCGCAGGAACCCGCGCATCTGTGTCAAAGACAGATGCGCAGCCATTCAGAACCCTGTTCTTGCAGGGCTTCTACAGAGCTGGACACAGCGGGCCAAAGGCCGTTGTCCCGACCTTTGACCCGGCTGCCGCGATTCCCCCGCGGACATGGAGGCCACCACAACCCCGCCAGGTACACCTGAGCAACAACTGAAATCAACGATTTTTCAAGGTCTGATCGGGAACCTTCGAGACGCATCGCGAGACCCAGAAAAAGTCCAGACTGAGACAGACGCGTCTCTCCGGGCGAGGCTCCCGCCATGGAGGCAGGGGGGCAGCCCACCAGCGGTGGAGGCTTCAGGGATCCGCCTCCATAGGTATCACGAGGATCAGATACGACTATTTCCTGGACCTGATCCAGCTCCCAAAGGAGAAGGGCGAGACAGGCTGCTGGCGGATCCGTTGCCGGCCTAGGCCTGCAACTCTCTTGAATTTCTCATTCAAGACCCGGATTGTGTCTAATAGCAAGATGCAGGCGAGATCCTTCAGCGGTCCCCGTCGCGGTTGCGGTACAGCTCCTTCAGCAGCTGGTACGCCTCATTCAGGCGGCGCATCGCCTCCACCGATCCCCCGGCGTCCGGGTGATGGCTCAGGGCCCGTTCCCGGTAGGCCTCCCGAATCTGGGCCAGGGAAATGGCTTGGCCTGCATCCGTGGGCAACTCCAGAAGCTTCAACGCCCCCTGCACAGTCATCGTGTGCTCCAGGGTCTGGAAGGAGGTGCCCTTGGCGCGCTTGCGGAAGCGGTGCATGAAGCGATGGATCAGGGTGGGGATGCGCACCGTCAGGGTCGCGGCGCTGAAGGGATCCTCCAGGACCCCCGCCGTCACGATGACCCGCTCCAGGCTCGGCGGCGCGTCGCTCCAGCGGGGCACCACCTCCCGCATCGCCCGGCAGGCCTCACTCCAGGTGAAGCGTCGCCCTTCGCTCTGATCGGACTGGGGCCAGATGTCCCGCGCCAGCCAGATCATCGCCGCTTCCACCACGTTGGCATTGGCCTCGCTGCCGTACAGACCCAGCCAGTGGGCCCGAACCTCCTGCAGGGCCTGCTGCGCTACCCCGGCGGACAGCTGGGGCAAGGGGGGAAGCGATGCCGGAGTGGCAGTGCCCTCCGCCCGCAGGCTGCGCCGCATCTCGACGGAGCGCCGTCGCACGAATCCCGGCAGGTCGATGCCTCCCCCCCGCGCTGGCCCCCCGGGCACATCGAGGGAATCCTCCAGCGGATCGAAGGACTCCATCGCCAGCTCCAGGGCTCCGCGGCCGACGAGCACCAGCGCGGTCTGCTCATCGATCTCGCTGGGGTGCGACGACTCGGGGGCGTCGTCCAGCCCTTCG
>JBIIND010000219.1:0-3865 GCA_044337665.1 Cyanobium sp. | reverse complement strand
CCCGATGCCTCCTACCAGGTGGTCAATGTCGATGACAGCGGCGACTGTGTCTGGCTGCGCCGCTTCCCCCTAACCCCGCGGCGCCTGCCCACCTTCGGGGTGGCAGCTGGCGAGGTGCGTCCCTTTCCCTGTGAGTACCGCCGATGATTCCCCCGTCCTTTCTGGCTCTCTCCGTTCTGCTGCATTCCGTTCGTCGCTTCGGCTCGATGGCCCTGCGACTGGCCATCGCGGCACTGGGTTTCGACCTGCTGTTGCATGGGGCGGGGCTGGCGTGAGCCGCTGCAATCGCACGATCGCCGTCTCAAGTAGTCAGCTCGGCTAAGCCATGGTGAACGGCGCAGTGTTGACCTCCGTTCATGAACTCAGGCGGCCAGGGCTGGGCTATATTCGAGCGAAATCATGGATCCTCCAAGGCTGCGACGCCCTTCCGGCAACGCTTCTTGGCTCTCGCCCGAAGCCTGCCGTTCGTAGCTGATGGCCACCTCTTCGGCCTGGAATGACTCCACCAGATCGGCTCCCATGAGACTGTGCGACCAGATATCGACTCTGCTCCCCTGTGGACAGGACCACTGCCACTGCTCAAAGGGAAAGATCACCTTCTCCTGGAAAAAAGCCTCCGGGCCAATACAGCGCAGGATCACCATTCTGCCGGAGACGTTGCGGAACTGGCAGAGGGCCATCGCACTGGAGGGGTACTGATGGATGTACTTTGCCGCTTGCGTCAGCTGCAGATTGTCACAACAACCACGGCTTCTTCCATTGTCCCCATATGGGAGTACGGCCGCCCGTTGCGCTGTTTACCAGCAGCAGACCTGCTGGGGCCATCAAGGTGTCTGCATCCACGCTGCTCAGGGCTTCCCATGGTTTCAGGTATGGCCTGCCCCTCGGCTCTGCGCTTGGATCTGCAGGGGCGCTGGTGGAGGACCAGCGCGCCCTCCAAGGGGCGGTTGACACGCTGAACATGCCCCGCTTCAGCGGGGTGGCCATCCGCCTTGTGACCAACACCGCCAGCCGCTATCGTGACGAAGTGTTGCAGGATTTGCAGCGGCTCAGTTTTGCCGCAGGGCCCTCCGAACTGGCCACCGCTCCCCTGTCAGCCAGAAGCTGGCTGGAGCGGGAACAACGTCAACCCGTTGCCATGGGGAATCCGGCGATCACGTCGTTGTTCGCCGGCAGCACTGGCGAGCCGCCGGATCGTGTTCTGCGGCGTGCAGAGACTGGGCATCACTCCTCCCCTTCCTCACCCCCCACCGGCACCAGCCGCACCTGCTTGCGCCCGAGCTTGATCTCGAACTCATCGCCGGGCTTGAGGCCGAGCAGGGCGGTGTAGGCCTTGCCCACCAGCAGGTTGCCGTTGCCCTGCACGGTGGCCACGTAGCTGAGCTTGCGGCCAGGTGTGCCGCTGCCCTTGCCGCCGCCCTCGCCGAGGCTGACCCCCTTGGCCTCCAGCAGCGCCTCATAGAAGGCGGTGAAGTTCAGCCGATCGCCGCCATCCTTCTTGCCGCTCACATAGCCGCAGGCGCGCACCAGATCGGACTTGGAGACATCGCCGAGTTCCTTGACCTTGGACAGCAGATCGGGGCCGGTGAGCATGGTTTTGGTTGCGGATGAACCCACTGTATCCATAGCGTGGTGCTTGCCAAGTGGCGGAGCTTGATCGTTCGCAAGGCTCGCGATCGTTTTTGGGGTTGTGTGCGCAACCGCGCTTGGCATCACTCCAGTAGCATGCGCCTGTGCCCCTCAATGCCAGCCCCTGCCATGAGCCAAGCCTCTGGCAGGAGCTGTACCACGGGCCATGGGATCGCCCGGCGGGTGCATGTCCTCTCCTGCTGAATCCGGCGGCGTTTCCTCATGCTGCGGATCAAGGCCCGCGGCCAGCGGGAGCTGGTGACGGTGGTAGGCCATGCGGCCCAGGTCAACCCTGGCGAATGGGTCACCGTCTCCGGCGAGTGGGTGAACGATCGGGAGCTTTGCCTGCAGTTCCAGACCACCTTTCTGCGCACCTCTCCCCCCACCAGCGCGGAGGGGATGGCGAAGTCCCTGGGCTCCGGGATGGTCCGCGACATCGGGTCGATCTACCCCAGCAAGTTGATCGACGCCTTCGGGGAAGAGGTGTTCGCGGTGATCGAGGCAGCGCCCGAGCGCCTGCGGGAGGTGCCGGGCATCGGCAAGGTGCTGTCGTCCTGGCATCAGTCGCGCTCCGTACGCCACTTGGGGAGCTACGAGCATCTGGACGGCGGTTTCTCGTTAGATTGAGGCATGGATTAGCGCGCTTCAATGCCACCGTGCGGATTCCCAGGAAAGGGTGTGCATTGGTTTGCTGACATTGTTGACATGGCGTGGATCTAAAGGAATTACTCCTATTATCTATCGCACGGAACTTCTTGACAGAGCCAGGCTTTTTGACGTCATGGGTATTTCTCTGCCGATTGAAAGCTTTGTTTCTTGAAGCCAAAACCTACTCACGTATCCATGACTAGAGTTTTCGTCCCAACCTTCTGTGCGGCTGTTGCCAGTGCGATGGTTCTTGCGTTTATCCCGGGTCGTGCCCATGGCGCCACAACCGTTTGCACACCTGATTTCATGCCTCCGGACGTCGAACCGGGGAACCCAATCTCAGCTAATCTTGGTAGTACCACTCCCCGTCCTGCCTCGACGGTCAATGTGCCCTTGAGTACGGATGGCAGCGGTCTATCTTCGCAGCAACTCGGCAATGTGTTTACCACTTACGATTAGCTATTAGGCTTGGGCACCAATAATTTCACCAGAAAATCCATTTCCAGTGTTGATAGCGCCCCTCCGAGTGGTGTAACTCAGGAGGTCCTGTGACCCTCTCCGGAGGGTGAACAGGAGCAATCAGTGGATGACTGCGTGTAAGCTGACTGTGCAGCTCCCTTTATCAATTATGCACCCTGATCGCTGAATGCGCAACTCAGCGATCACGGATTCTTGGTGATCAACGACTGGCGTGGGCGCGATCAGCTGATGGCTGGCGCCATGGCTATGGCTGGATCGCTCTCGGAGAACTCCAGCATCGCCTCCGGCTCGGGGATTTTGGCCATGGTGGCCTCGGAATAGAAGCGGCGGCGTCCTAGCTGCCATTCCTCCTGCTGCTCCAGCAGCTGACTTCCCACCAGCCGGGTGATCGCGCCGTCGTTGGGGAAGATGCCGAACACGTTGGTGCGGCGTTTGATCTCCTTGTTCAAGCGCTCCAGTGGGTTGGTACTCCAGATCTTGCGCCAGTGCTCCTGCGGGAAGTGCAGAAATGCCAGTACGTCGTCCCGTGCGGCTTCCATCACGGGCACGGCGCCGGGGAACTGCTTGCGCAGCATCTCGGTGACCTGCTGCCAGTGGGCGCGCACCTGATCGGGGGCCTGGCTCAGGAACACCGCTTTGGGCACGTGGGACAGCAGGTTGCGCAGGAAGTGCACCCGGCACCGCTGCCAGGAGCTGCCCTGGAACATCCGCTTGATCGCTGCCGTCAGGCCCAGGTGAGCGTCTGAGATCACCAGCCGGGTGCCAGTGAGGCCGCGCTCTACTGCTTCACAGCCTGCGGCTATGAGCGAGCCCAGTAACCGGCGCCAGAACCCTCGGCCTCGCTGTCGCCCACGGCGATCCCCAGTACCTCGCGGTAGCCCAGGGCATGGATGCCGATCGCCACCACCACCGCCCGTGACACCACCTGCAGGTTGCGGCCCAGGCGGCCGTGGAGGTAGGTGGCTTCGAGGTAGACATAGGGAAATGGGCATGATCCAAAGGCCGGCCCAGAAAGGCTTTCACCTGCTCATCAAGGCCCTGGCAGATGCGGCTCACTTCCGATTTGGAGATGCCGCCGGTGTAGGCCTCCATCACCACGGCATAGAGG
>JBIIND010000218.1:0-3873 GCA_044337665.1 Cyanobium sp. | reverse complement strand
CCTGGAGAACGGCCTGTCCTTCCCCTGCCCCGACGACCGGCCGATTCTGTATGCCGCCCTGGAGCAGGGGGTGCCGCTCCCCTTCCGCTGTCGCTCCGGCGCCTGCGGCAGTTGTCGGGCCCGGATCCTGGCCGGTCGGGTGGACCAGACCAAGGAATCGCGGCCGCCCATCACCAGCGGGGAACGCCAGGCCCACCTCTGCCAGGCCTTCGCCCTGAGCGACTGCCGCATCCGCATCGAGGCCGTGGGCGGCGTCCAGGCGGCCTGAACCCCGGCCCGGTGTAATCCGGGTTACAGCCCCCCCTGGCGGAAGCCACCCCACCCCCCGGTGGCCCCCCATCAGCCTGGGGGAACTGTTGGCACCGCCATGGGGATCCGCATCCGCCACGTCACGCGCCGCTTCGGCGATTTCCTGGCCATCGACAACCTCAGCCTGGACGTGGACACCGGATCCCTGGTGGCCCTGCTGGGCCCATCCGGCTGCGGCAAGAGCACCTTGTTGCGCATGGTGGCCGGGCTCGAGCCCGTCGACCAGGGGCAGGTGTATCTCAACGGCGCCGATGCCACCGGCCTCTCGGTGCAGGAGCGCCATGTGGGCTTCGTGTTCCAGCACTTCGCCCTGTTCAAGCATCTGACGGTGCGGGAGAACATCGCCTTCGGCCTGCGGTTGCGGCGCTGGAGCCCGGGCCGCGTGCGCCAGCGGGTGGAGGAACTGCTGCAGCTCGTGCAGTTGCAGAGCTACGCGGGCCGTTACCCCTTCCAGCTCTCCGGGGGCCAGCGCCAGCGGGTGTCCCTGGCCCGGGCGCTGGCGGTGGAGCCGCAGGTGCTGCTGCTCGATGAGCCCTTCAGCGCCCTGGACGCGAAGGTGCGCAAGGAGCTGCGGGTGTGGCTGCGCAATCTGCAGGAGCAGACGGGCGTCACGACGGTGATCGTCACCCACGACCAGGAGGAGGCGATGGAGGTGGCGGACCGCATCGTGGTGATGAACGCCGGACGGATCGAGCAGATCGGCAGCCCGGCGGAGATCTACGACCACCCCGCCAGCCCGTTCGTGATGCGCTTCGTGGGGGAGGTGAATGAGATCTTCCCCAACGAATACGTGCGCCCCCAGGATCTGGAGCTTCACGATGAACCGAAGGCGGAGAGCCTGCCGGCGGTGCTGAAGCGGGTGATCCACCTGGGCAAGGAAACCCAGGCCGAGCTGCAGCTCGACGACGGCCGGGTGATCCACGCCCAGCTCTCGGCGGAGCGGGCCGCGGCGGCCAAGGGCAGCGGCCTGTCGAACGGGGCACTCCTGCATGTGCTGCCCCGCAGCCGGCGGCGCTTCGGCTAGGGGTCCGCGGGTTCGCGGATCAGCTGGGCGAACGCCTCAAGCAACGGGGTGGGATGGCGACGGGCCTGCCGCACCATCCAGATGGGTTGATCGCCGGTGCGGCAGCCCGCGATCGCCAGGGGCCAGAGCAGGCCGAGGTCCACCTCCCGGCGCATCATTGTTTCGGGCAGGGCGGCGGCGGCGGAGCCGTCGATCACCAGGGCCCGCTGCATCTCGCCGCTGCTGAGCACCAGGGAGACCTCAAGATCGGCGGGGGAGAGGGCGAGCTGGGCCAGGGTGGCCTCGAACAGCCGCTGGGAGCCGGAGCCCCGCTCCCGCATCGCCCAGCGGCTCTGGCGAAGGTCCGCGGGGGCGAGCTCGGCGCGGCCGAACCAGGGATGGCCGCGCCCGACCACCACCACCAGCCGCTCGCGGCCCACCTCCTCGGCGCAGAGCTGGGACTCCGCCCCGGAGGGTGTGAAGGGCAGATCCCCCTCGCTCCAGCCGGTGACGAAGCAGAGATCGAACTTCCCCTGGCTGGTGCCCTCCAGCACCTGCTCGGCGTTGGCCAGGCCACAGCGCAGTTCGATGCCCCGATGGTGATCGCGGAAGCGCTGCAGGTGGGCCGGCAGCCAGTAATTGCCCACGGTGAGGCTGGCGCCGAGGCTGAGCACGCCGCGGCGCAGGGCGTGAAACTCCTGCAGGCCGCGCTCCACCAGGGCGACGTTGTCGAGCAGCCGCTGGCCCTCCCGGCAGAGGAAGCGACCGGCATCGGTGAGCTCGATCCGGCGGCCGACCCGGTGGAACAGGCGCACGCCGTAATGGGATTCGAGCTTGGCCACCGAGGCGCTCACCGCCGGTTGGCTGAGGTAGAGCTCCTCAGCCGCGCGGCTGAAGTGCAGGTGGTGGGCCACCGAGAGGAAGACGCGCAACTGGTCGAAATGCATCGCCTCAGGGGCGCGGCCCATCGCGACCGTCCACCACCCAGCGCCCATCCACCGCCAGGCAGAGGGCCAGGGCCCGGTCGGTTTCGGCCGCGAGCTGGGCGTCGAGGCGACCCTCGCCGTGGCGCACACTGAAGCGCAGCTGCACCCCCTCCTGGAGGGGATGGATCTGGGCTTCCACCACCAGGGAGGGGGTGCCGGCGAAGCCCTCGTCGCCCGGATCGATGGCGTCATCGATCCAGGCGATCAGCAGGTCGTCTTCGGCATAGGCCAGCTCCAGGCCGAGCTCGTCAAACCAGGAGAGCAGGGCCGCCTGGGCCTCGGCCGGCTTGAGGGGGGCGTGGGCGGTGATGGCGCGATCGCTCATGACCCCCAGTTGTACCCCTAATCCGATCGGTGATGTGTATTCAGGGGGACAGGGCGAGGGCGAGGGCCGGGGTGAGCAGGCTGAGCAGCAGGGTGAGCGGCAGGCCCAGCCGCAGGAAATCGAGGAAGCTGTAGCCACCGAGGGCGTACACCATCGTGTTGGTCGGATAGCCGATCGGGGTGAGGAAGCTGTGGGAGGCGGCGAAGGTCATCACGCCGAGCGCCGCCTGGGCGCTCACCCCCTGGGCCTGGCCGAGGGCCAGACCCAGGGGCAGCATCAGCGTGACCGCCGCCTGGTTGGAGACCAGCTCGGTGAGGAGGGCGGTCATCAGGTAGAGGGCGATCAGCAGGCCGTAGGGCGGCCAGGCCCCCAGCTGGGCCGACCAGTGCTCCACCAGCCAGCGATCCGCCCCGGTGCGGTCCAGCACGCCGGCCAGGGGCAGCAGGGAGGCGAGCATCACCACCACATCCCAGCGCACGGCCGCGTAGACCTCCTGGGGCGTGAGCACCCGGGCGAGCACCAGGCCGATCACCGCCAGCAGCGCCCAGATCGCGAGCGCGTCGCTGCGCCAGAGGGTCAGCAGCAACAGCGCCGCGAGCAGCGCCAGCACCCAGGGCAGCCGGTCGCGCCGGTCGCTGGGGCCCTCTCCCGGCTCGCTGAGCAGCAGGTCGCCCCCCGGCTCCAGGGCCCGCAGGGCCGTGGGTCCGAGCTGGAGCAGCCGGGGGGCGAGCAGGGCCAGGAGCAGCGCCCCCGCCGCGTAGAGGGGCAACGCCATCGGCGTGAACTCCAGCAGGCCGAAGGGCCCGTAGCCCAGCTGATCGGCCAGGCTGCTGGCCACCAGGTTGGTGGAGGTTCCGAGCAGGGTGCCCACCCCCGCCAGGACGGTGAGGAAGGAGAGGGGCATGAGCATGCGGGCGGGCGAGACGCCGAGACGGCGACACCAGCGCTCGACCACCGGGATGAAGATCGCCACCACGGCGGTGTTGCTGACCACGGCGCTGAGGGGGCCCACCACAAGCGCCAGAAGCAGGAGCTGACCGGTGAGGCCCAGGCCGGAGAAGCCGGCGAGCCAGCGCTCGATCGGCGCCAGCGCACCGGTGCGGGCCACCGCGGCGCTGATCACGAACATCGTGGCCACCGTGACCACGGCGGGGTTGCCAAAGCCGGCGAGGGCCTCGGCGGGGCTGAGCCAGCCGGCGAGCACCGCGCCGATCGCCAGGCTGAGGGCGATCAGCTCCAGGGGCAACCAG
>JBIIND010000216.1:0-3895 GCA_044337665.1 Cyanobium sp. | reverse complement strand
CCCCCCATCCATGCGGTGTTGGGCACGCCCCTGGCGCCCCCCCCGGAGGCGGGCCAGGCGGAAGCCCTGTTCGGCTGCGGTTGTTTCTGGGGGGCGGAGAAGGGCTTCTGGCGTCTGCCCGGCGTCGTCACCACCGCGGTCGGCTATGCCGGCGGGGCGATGGCGGATCCCAGCTACGAGCAGGTGTGCGGCGGGCGCACCGGACACGCGGAGGTGGTGCGGGTTGTCTGGGACACCACGAGGGTGTCCTTCGGGGATCTGCTGAAGCTGTTCTGGGAATGCCATGACCCCACCCAGGGCGACCGGCAGGGAAACGACCGGGGCAGCCAGTACCGGTCGGCGATCTTTGTCAACGATCCAGCCTTGCTGGCGGAGGCCGAGCGCAGCCGGGACGCCTACGGCCGCGCCCTCGCGGCGCGGGGTTTCGGAGCGATCACCACCGAGATCGCCCTGGAGCGTCCCTTCTTCTACGGCGAGCTGTACCACCAGCAGTATCTGGCCAAACCGGGAAGCCGGCCCTACTGTTCAGCCCAGCCCACCGGCATCACCCTGCCGGAGTACGAGGGGTTCCATCCCCTGCTTCCCCCCCCCGTCTGGGATGCCTACGACTGGTCGATACCCCACTGCATCCTGCGTGGCGACAACAGCCCCATCCCGCTTCCCTGAGGGCCTGCACGGGCGGGGCCGCAGTTCAAGCCATCTGTCTTTCGGAGCCCTGCTGAGCCTGATGGCTGCTCTGGCGATTCCCTTACCGGCCGGGGCTGGGTCCAGCCCCTGGCAGGCGATGGGCTCCCCCTGGTGGGAGCAGTACGACATCCGGGACACCTACCGCTGCCCCGATCAGCGCACGCTCGTGGTGGAGCGCAACGACGCCCAGGCGTCCCTGCTGAGCGGCCGCTTCCGCTCCACCCTGTTTCGGGAAACCTCCGAAGCTCCCGGCATCCGCTATCAGGACGGGCGGATGCGCCTGATCCTGCGCGGCGATGAACTGACCCTGGAGGAATTGCCCCAGCGCCTCACCTGCATCCGCACGGAGGAGGTATGAGTCCGCTCTCCGATCGGGTGGTGGTCATCCTTCTGGTCAGCACGGTGGCCCTGGTGTTCGCCATGATTTTCTGGACGGTGCGGCTGGCACCATCTCCGGAGCCGCCCCTGCAGTGGCGCCAGGGAGCCCCGCAAGCCCAACGGCTGCCTGCCTCGACGCCCCCTGGGCTGACGGCCTGATGGCCCCCCCCCCGTTGAACGCCGCCAACCCCGACCCGGAGGAGGAAACCCCCGGGACCGGGACGGCGCCCCGGGACTCCCTGGAACGGCGTCAGCTCCACCCCCTTCCCCCGGGCCTGGTGGAGCTCTATGGCCTGCTGGCGGTTCTGTTCGTTCTGGTGCCGGAATGGATGGCGGGCGGGGCGCTGCTGGGCCTGCGGCTGGGACGGGAGGACGCCGATCTGCCGGTCGCCTCCTCCGCCTGGCAGAAGCTGCCGGAACTGCGCCTGGCCGCCTTGAACCTGGCGGAGCTGCGGGATCTCGCCCGGCGGGAGGGGATCCAGGGGTATGGACGGTTGGGGCGACAGCGGCTCACCCAGCGGTTGCTCCGCCGTCTGCCGGCGCCCCAGGGAGGCAAGAAGTCACTGTGGTAACTTCATTTCGCCGGCCTGTTTCGGGGCGTAGCGCAGCTTGGTAGCGCACCACTTTGGGGTAGTGGGGGTCGTGGGTTCAAATCCCGCCGCTCCGATTCCAAGGCCGGCCCCACTTGCCCAGGTGCCCTCCCCCTCACGCTGAGAAGGTGGAGGCAGGTACCCGTCTTTCGGCTGAAGCCTCAACGCAGTCGGGTCGCCGCCCGGAACCTCTCCAGCCAGCGGTTGACGCGACCACGCTGACAGCGCGGCACCTCCTGGTTCAGACCCATCAGCTCCGCGGCGGCCAGGCGCCGCAGCACCCGAACATCAACGCGCCAGAGGGACTCCGCCTCACGGATCAAACGGGCCCAACTGCGGGCCGACTGCCAGCGACGCAGTCGTACCAGCAAAGGATCCACAGCACTGGGCAGCCTGGGCGGCCGGAGGATCATCGTGATGCCGGGGGTCGGGGATGCCATCAATGTGGCGGTGGTGGCGCGGGAGTCCAGGGAACTGCCGACGACCTTCCGGAATCAGGAACAATTCTGTTCAACGGGACCCGATCGCGGCGGGGGTCAGGCGCTCTGGGGCAGGGCTTGCAGGGGCGATGGACCCTTGACAGCCACCTTCCCGTCGGCGTTCTCCGCCGGCACGGGCTGGACGGGGAAGGGGAGGGCCTCCACCTCGCGCTGACTGAGACGGCGGCTCCAGGCTCCGCTCACCGGCTCGTTCCACCGGAAACCCGCCTCCCGGGCCCGGTGGCGCTCGGCGTAGGAGAGGCAGGCGCGGTAGAGGCGGCGGGGCTCCAGGGCGACCTGCAGCAGCGCCTCCAGGTCGGAGCAGCGTTCGAGCACCTGGGCGAGATAGATGCAGTCGGTGAGGGCCCGATGGGCGGCCCAGACCGGCACGGCGTAGGCCAGGGCCAGATCCCGGACGGAGGGGTTGGCCCGCAGGTGCCGCTCCGGCGGCCAGCGGATGTCCTCCATCGAACAGATCCAGGGTTTGCCGAGGAAGGGCAGGGGGCCATGGCCGAACCACTGGCGGTCGAAGGCGGCGTTGTGGGCAAGCAGGGCATCAGCGTCGGCCACCAGGGCTTCGAAGCAGGCCAGCCCCGCCTGCCAGGGCTGGGGCAGGCGGGTGACGGCGGCCGGGATGCCGTTGATCGCTTCGGCCGGATTGCTGGCGGTGGGCAGCAGGAACGACACCTGGGAGAGAACCGTGCGGCTCGGCACGTGAAAGAGAACGGCGCCGACCTCGATGCACTGGCCCTCCGCCGGGGTGAGGGCGGTGGTCTCGGTGTCGAGGATCAGCAGCCGCTCAGGCGCGGTGGGAAGGGATCGGCTGGTCGCGCTGGGAAGCTCCGGCAGGCTCACGGGAGCTGGCGCTGGAGCGGGGGACGCTGGGGCTGGAGCCGGTGGCGCAGCGGCTGGAGCCGGTGGCGGAGCGGGAGGGGGGGTGCCGAGCAGGTCGGGCTGGTCCCAGAGGCTCGCTTGCTCCTCCATGGGCGGGGGGCTCCTTGGGCTCCATCAACACCCCCATGCTCGCAAGCCGGGCAAGGGGCTCACCCCTGGGGCGGTCTCCCACACCGCCCGGAGCCCTGCCGCTGCCTAGGGTTGTCTGAATGTCTGCCGCTTCTGCCGTGGCCCCTGCCCTCGTCGCCGGCGATCGCGCCCCCCTGATCGCCCTCAAGGACGGCGGGGGGGTCGAGCGGCGCAGCGACGCCCTCGGCGGCCGGCCGCTGGTGCTCTTCTTCTATCCCAAGGACGACACCCCGGGCTGCACGGCCGAGGTCTGCGCCTTTCGCGACAGCTTCGCCGACCTCACGGCCCTGGGGGCCGAGGTGTGGGGGGTGAGCGGCGACGACGCCGCCAGCCACCAGCGCTTCGCCGCCCGCCACCAGCTGCCCTTCCCCCTGCTGGTGGACAGCGGCAACGCCCTGCGCAGGGCCTACGGCGTCCCCGCGGTGCTGGGCCTGCTCCCCGGGCGGGTCACCTACGTGATCGACGGGGAGGGGGTGATCCGGCACGTGTTCAACAACCTGCTCGACGGCGCCGCCCACCGCCGCGAGGCGATCGAGGCCCTGCGCCGCCTGAGCGCGGCCTGAGGTGGCGCCCCCCTGGCGCCAGCGCGGAGCGATCTGGACCCTGGAGTCCGCCGCCAGGGGCGGCGGGGAGGCGCCGCTGGTGGAGTTCATCGGCGGCAGTTATCTGGCCGCCACCCCCCAGCTGAGCTACCGGCGCCTTCTGGAGGCCCTGGCGGGGCGGGGCTGGGCGATCCAC
>JBIIND010000217.1:0-3895 GCA_044337665.1 Cyanobium sp. | reverse complement strand
TGCTGATGATCACCCATGACATCGATGAGGCCCTGTTCCTTGCCGATCGTCTGGTGATGATGACCAATGGCCCCGCCGCTGGCATCGGTGAGGTGCTCACCATTGATTTCCCCCGGCCCCGCAGCCGGGAGGACATCATGGAGGATCCCCGTTATTACGAGCTCCGCAACACCGCCCTCGACTTCCTGTACAACCGCTTCGCCCACGACGAGGACGAGGCGGCCTGAGACCGGGCCCGCGAATGGGCTCTTCCGATCAGATCAGTGCCGGGTCGGCTTCGACCCGGCACAAGCCCGGTGTGAACAGAAATATCGCTTCTCCGATCCCCCAGAACTGCCCATCCATCGCGGCAATTCCGCCGCGGGTGAAGTCCAGCAGGCGCGTCCCCAGCTCTGGAGAGAGGTGGCAGGCATTCAGGAGCACGCTGCGACCGCTGCGCACCGCCTCAATCGCCATGGCCCCATCCTCCAGCCCGGAAGCCATCAGCACCAGGATCTCCGCCCCCAGCGCGGCCCCCATGGCCGTATCCCGACGCCCCCCCAGGGGTTGCCGACCCCGGGGCGCGCTCGTGATCAGGGGAAGAGCCAGGGCCATGGCGGGGGTCAGCGCGGTCGATCTCCCCCCATGAGGCCATGGCGTCGCCCTCCCGTCAAAGACCGTGCTTCGGTCTGAGACCCCATGCGTCCCATTCCTGGACATCAGTGGGGGAGGCTCTTCTGCCGCACTCCTTCTGGCGTGGCCTCTGTTCATGACCTTCTTTGCACCGCCTGTCAAGGGCCGAGTGCGCTTTCCCCGCCCCGGTGGGGCCAGGTGCGCCGCGAGGGACCGTCTCAGGCGGGACCCCTGGGGAAAAGCATGGGACGATCTGGGGAAATCGGTCCATGTCTGGGGAAAGGGCGGATCGCTAAGCATTGGTGATCGATCCACTTCCGCTTCTGTCACCCCGCCGGCCCTTTTCGATCCCGAGGGGTTTCCCAGCCGGTAGCCGTCGATGCCACAGGGTTCCTGCCCCCTGCCGATTCTGGAGGGGTGGGGCGATCCACTGCCCTCCCCCTGGGGTCCAATGGCCTGTCCGATCTGCCGTTGCCGGCTCGTGGCCCGTTCCTCCGTCGCATCCCGTGGCCTGGTGTGCGCCGACTGCGGCCATCCAGTCCCCCCCGTCGCTCAGCCCCTATCGGCGGGCCGGCTCCTGGCGTTCGTATTCACCGGGGCCCTGCTCGCCCTGGCCGGCGCCATGGCCCTCACCATGGCCCTGCTGGACGACCGTCAACTCCGGCCGGAAGCCCCCGCCTCCCAGGCCGCCACCGCCCCCAGCCCCCCCTTCCCCGGGCCACCTCCTCCTGACCCCGGGGACCCCCCAGCAACCGCCGCCGCACCCGATCGCTGATCTCCTCCCCCAGCAGGGTGAGGACGGCATAGACGGCCACGATCGCCAGCACCTGATCCCAGGCAAACGCCGCCAGGCTCTCCCCCAGCTGGCTTCCCAACCCGGTGGCTCCCGTCAGTCCCACCACCACCGTTTCCCGCAGCATCACATCGGCGCGGTAGGCCCCATAGGCCAGGTAACCATCGGCCACCGCTGGAAATCGTCCGTACAGCAGGGCCGCAGCCGGACCCGCACCGGCCGCCCGCAGGCTTTCCTCCACCGCTGGCGTGCTGTCCTCCAGGCCCTCCAGCAACAGCCGGCCCAGGATTCCCAGGTTGTGGAAGGCGAGCGCCAGGGACGCAGGGATCAGGCCCGGCTTGAGCAGGAACAGCAGGAGCAGGGCCATCAGCGGCGGGGGCCAAAGCCGTCCGAGCGCCCAGATCAGCCGCACCGGCACCCGTCCCCGGGGCCAGGGGGACACCAGCAGCAGCAGCCAGGGCGCCAGACCCACCGCCAGGGATGCGGCGACCGTGGTCAACAGCAGCGTGCCCGCCACCAGCTGGGGCCAGGGCAGGGTCAGAACCGAGCGCCAGCTGCCGGTTCCGAGCCCCGGCAGGGGCTGCCACGGCAGCAGCACCCGCGGGTCCACCTGCAGGGCGCCAGCGACGAGCAGGGCCAGAGGCAGCAGGGCCAGGGCCGCCACCAGCATCTCCCGGCTCCGCCTTCCCACCCCCGCGCGCGCCAGCCCCAGCCGGGGGGGCATCAGCCAGCGCCGCCGCAGGCGGCCCAGCCCGCCCTCCAGCACCAGCATCAGCGCCAGCAGGGCCCACAGGCCGCTCCAGAGTTCGCGGAACTCAAGCGACTGCAGGCTCAGCCGCAGTTCGGTGCCGAGCCCACCCAGTCCAAAGACCCCCAACAGGGTGGCGCTGCGCAGGGCGCATTCCAGCCGGTAGCCGCTGTAGCTGAGAACCCCCGGCAGCAGGGCTGGGCCCAGGGCGGTGAGCAGGGCGGCGGGGGCCGGCGCTCCACCGGCGCGCAGGGCCGCGAGGGTGGCCACCGGGAGGGCGTCGAGCAGGTCCCCCACCACCCGGGCCACCAGCGCTCCGAAGGGCAACCCCACCGCCAGCACCGCCACCGCCGGCTGAAGACCCACCAGCTGCAGCAGCAGCAACCCCCAGATCAGCTCGTGAATCGAGCGGGGCACCGCCAGGATCCGCCGGATCACCAGGGCCGGAGCCTCATGGCCCGAGAGGTTGCGCCAGACGGTGCGGGAGCTGGCCAGGCCCAGGGGCAGCCCGAGCACCAGGCTCAGCATCCACCCCAACAGCGCCATGGCCGCCGTCACCCCCAGTCCGTTGGCCACCGAGCGGAGCACGGTGGGATCCAGGGAGGGCATCACGGCGGCCTGGGCGAAACGGCCGATCAGATCCCAGCCGCCCCCGTGGAAGCCGGCCGGCAGGGCGAGCAGAACGGGGAGCAGCACCACCGCCGGGAGCAGCATCCAGATCGGCCCCGCCACCCTCATGGCCCATCGCCGCCGTAGAGCTCGCGCAGCAGGGTCCCATCCACGGCGGCGGTGGGGAGATCGAACCGCAGGCGGCCCTCCCGCAGTCCGAGCACCCGATCGAAGCCCGCCAGCAGGTCGGGGCGGTGCAGGGTGAGCAGCAGCGCACGCGGGGCCTCGGCCTGGCGCAGGAGCAGGGCCAGCAGCTCCCCCGCCAGGCGCGGATCGAGGCTCGCCAGGGGTTCGTCGGCCAACAGCACCAGCGGGTCCTGCCGCAGCAGCCGGGCGATCGCCACCCGCTGGCGCTGGCCGCCGGAGAGGCGTGACACCGGCTGCTCCAACAGGGCCGCTTCCAGCTCCACCCGGGAAAGAACGGTCCGGCAGGCCTCGCTCTCCAGGGGCGTCAGCAGGTTGAGCAGGGCCCGCGGCCATCCCCATGCGGCCAGCCGTCCGGCGTTGAGGTTCTGCTGCACGCTCAGCTCCTCGATCAGGCGCAGGTCCTGCCAGAGGGTGCCGATGCGGGCCTGCTGGCGCCGCCGGGCCCGCGGGGAGCGCTGGGGCGGCCGCCCCTCCCAGAGCACCGCTCCGGAGTCGGGTTCCAGCAGGCCATTGGCCACCGCCACCAACGTGCTCTTGCCGGCACCACTGGAGCCGAGCAGGGCCACCCGCTCCCCCCCCCGCAGCTGCAGATCGATCCCCTCCAGCCGGGGGCGCCCCCGGCCGACGACCCGGATCTGCCGCAGCTCCAGCAGCGCCGGAAGCTCCGCCGTGGCCGGCGCCATCAGCGGATCATGCCGATCTGCCGCCCCACCTGCTCGATCTGGCTGTAGCGCTTCGGATCCCCCTTGACGAAGCGTTGGGCGCCGAACAGGGCCAGGATCCGCTTCTGCTGCGGATCACTGGAACGCCAGGAGAGGATGGCGCCCTGCAGACGGTTGGTGAAACCGTTGCCGAAGCGTTGGTCGAGGTTGGGCTGCGCCAGCCATTGGTAGTCGGGGTAGGGGGGCGTGCGCCAGATGGCGATC
>JBIIND010000215.1:0-3899 GCA_044337665.1 Cyanobium sp. | reverse complement strand
GCGGATTCGGCGAATGGCTTCGATGGTGGCGGCTCCATTGGCCCGGTCCTCTTCAATGCCGGTGGAGATGGGGAGCGCCAGGGGGTCGTAGAAGATCTCGTGGGCAGGTATGCCGTATTCAAGAATGTCGCGGTAGGCGCGCTGGGCGATGGCGAATTTGCGCTCGGCGGTGCGTGCCATCCCCTCCTCGTCGATCGTGCCCACCACAATGGCGGCACCGTAGGCCTTGGCGAGTTCGAGAACCTTGAAGAAGCGTTCGTCGCCGTCTTCGTAATTGGTGGAGTTGAGGATGCACTTGCCACCGGCCACCTTCAGGCCAGCCTCCATTTTCTGCCACTCGGTGGAGTCGAGCATCAGCGGCAGGTTGACGTTCGTCACCAGACGGCTGACGAGGTTGTGCATATCGCTGACCCCATCGCGCCCGACGTAGTCGACATTGACGTCAAGCACGTGGGCATTTTCTTTCACCTGGCCGCGGGCGACCGCCACGAGGCCATCCCAATCTTCTTCATTGAGAAGCTCGCGCACCTTCTTCGAACCGCTGGCGTTGAGCCTCTCGCCAATGATCAGAAAAGAGTTGTCCTGTTGGTAGGGCGTGACGCCGTAGATCGAGGCTGCGGCGGGTTCATAGTCGAGGGCTGGGCGGGGTGACTCGCCATCGGCAGGGGCGGTGCGAGGGGCTGGACGGCGCACATGGCGCGGTGCCGGCCGCAATTCCCGCGCCAGTTCCGTGAGGGCGGCGATGTGGGCGGGCGTGGTTCCGCAGCAGCCCCCAATGACCTGAACCCCGAGGTCTTCGACGAAGTGCATCAGCTGCATCTTCATCTCGACAGGGGTGAGGCGGTAATGGGCGACGCCGCCCACGTTCTCCGGCAGGCCCGCGTTGGGGATGCAACTCACCACGAAGGGACTGTGCTGACTGAGATAGCGCACGTGCTCTTTCATCTGCTCCGGCCCGGTGGCGCAGTTCAGGCCGAGCACGTCGATCGGGAAGGGCTCCAGGATCGCGACCACCGCGGCGATGTCGGATCCCACCAGCATCGTGCCGGTGGTCTCCATGGTCACCGATACCATCAGGGGCAGACGAACGCCGGTGGCTGCGAACGCCTCCTCAATCCCCTGCAGCGCCGCTTTGATCTGCAGCACGTCCTGGCAGGTCTCGACAATGAACAGGTCCACATCTCCGGCGATCAGACCCTCCGCCTGCTCGCGGAAAGATGCCTTCATCGTGTCAAAATCGATGTGGCCCAGGGTGGGCAACTTAGTGGTGGGCCCCATCGAGCCTGCGACAAAGCGGGGATGCTCCGGTGTGCTGTAGAGATCCGCCATCTCCCGAGCCAGCTCAGCGGCGCGCTTGTTCAGCGCAAAGGCCTGATCCTGAAGCTCGTACTCCGCCAGCACGATGGAGGTGGAGCCGAAGGTATCGGTCTCGATCACATCGCAGCCCACCTCCAGAAACTGACGATGCACCGCCTGAACCGCATCGGGCCGTGTGAAAACGAGATTCTCGTTGCAGCCCTCCAGGGCCGGACCACCGAAATCTGCGGCGGTGAGATCCATCTGCTGCAGGGACGTGCCCGTGGCCCCGTCGAAGACGAGAATGGGATGGTCCGGGCCGTGCAGGCGTTCCAGGAATCCGATCCGCTCGGACGGGGTCCGGCTGGGGGGCGCTTGCAGCGCCGAGGGGCCCGGGGCGGCGGTGACAGCCATCAGTCGTCGAGGCGGATCCTGGTGATCCAATGTTCATACTCGGAATCAGCGCCTTCCGTGATCGCGGTCAGGCGGTCCCTCAGCCGTTCCATGACCGGCCTGGGTCCGCTGAGATCCGTGGTTTCGATCCGGCGGATCGGTGTTACCCGGGCCGCGGTGCCGGTCAGGAACACCTCGTCGGCGATGAACAGTTCGGTCTTGTCGACGGCCCTCTCCAGCACCGGAATCCCCATTGCCCGCGCCAGCTCCAGGATGCTGGCGCGGGTGATGCCCTCCAGGATGTCCTGGTCCACCCCCGGGGTGATCAACACCCCGTCCCGCACCAGGAAGAGGTTCATGCCACTGGCCTCGCTCACCTTGCCGCGGCTGTTGAGCAGCAGGGCCTCGTCAAAGCCGCTGCGCACCGCCTCGGTCTTGGCCAGAGAGCTGGTGATGTAGGCGCCGCTGATTTTGCCGCGCAGGGGCAGGGAGCGATCCTCCTGACGGGTCCAGCTGCTGACGCGACAGCTCACCCCCTCCGGGGAGAGATAGTCGCCCAGCTCAATGCCATAGATCAGAAAGTCGGTCTGGATGTCATGGAGACGCGGGGCGATCCCCAGATCGCTGGTGTAAACAAAGGGCCTCATGTAGAAGGGGCAAGTGGGGCGGTTCGCCTTAAGAAAGGCCGAAATCGCCTGATGGATCGTCTCCTCCGGCAGTTCGTGCAGCAGCAGACGGGCGCTCTGGCTCAGGCGGCGGGCATGGCGGTCGGCTCGGAACAGGAGCAGTTCGCCGGGGTCACTGGGATTGGGGATGCCGCGCATCCCGCCGAAGGCACCGGTGCCGTAGTGGAGCGCGTGGGTGGCCACGGAAAGGGTGGCCTGCTCAAAGGGGACGCACTGGCCGCCGAACCAGGCATAGGGAAGGAACTGGTGCATGGGGGGCGGAGGCGACAGCCCGATCTTCTCACTGGGACCAGCAGGATGGGGGAATGCACAGGCTCGCGGCGATCCCCGGCGACAACGACCCACGGGATGGCTCACCCCCGTTCGTCGAGCAACCCCCCGCCGAGGTGGTGCTGCTCAGCAGCGCCGATACCGACCTCCTGGCCATCGAGGGCCTGCTGCGGCTTCAGCCCCCCCTGCTTGGCCTCGAGCTGCGGGCCCTGAATCTGGCGGCCCTGGGTCACCCGGCTGTCATCGACCACTACGTTGCCTCCACCCTTGAGCCAGCTCCCACCCGGATCGTGGTGGTGCGGTTGCTGGGAGGTCGTGGGCACTGGAGCTATGGCCTGGAGCGCCTGCGGGCCTGGGCGGTGCGCCCCACCCCGGAGGGGGTCCCCCGCCAGTTGCTGGTCCTGGCCGGGACCAGCGAGGAAGAGGAGGCTCTGGCGGCGCTGGGCAGCGTGCCGCCACCCCTGGCCGTGGCTCTGGCCCGCTGCCTGCGCGAGGGCGGTCCGGAGAATCTCGCCGCCTTCCTTGTCTGTCTGCGGGAACTGGCGAAGGGGGGCACCCCCGAGCCGCCGTCGCTCCAACCCCTGGCCGATCCCCAGCCACACGACTGGCGGGACGACCCCGGGCCGCGGGTCGGGCTGATCCTTTACCGCTCCCTGCTGCAGGCCGGTGATCTGGCGTTCGCCGAGGCCACCCTGGCGGCCCTGAGGGCCGAGGGTCTGGCGCCGCGGCTTCTCTGGGTCAGCGGCCTGCGGGAGGCCTCCGTCCAGCGGGGCGTGGGCGACCTGCTGGCGCGGGAGCGGGTGGAGGTGGTGCTCACAGCCACCGGATTCGCATCGGTGCGGTTCGAGGAGGCCGGTCTCGGCGCTCCGCTGTGGGATCGGCTGGGGGTGCCGGTGCTCCAGCTGATGGCCAGCGGCCGGCCCCGCGGGGCGTGGCAGGCCAGCCCGATCGGCCTTGGGCCCCTGGATCTCAGCCTGCAGGTGGCCCTGCCGGAGCTGGACGGTCGGCTCACCACCCGCGTCGGTGCGTTCAAGGAGCGCAGAAGCAGCAGCGAGCGGCTGGCCACGGCCCTGCATGAGCTGCGACCGGACCCGCCGAGGCTGGCCTGGGTGGCCCGCCTGGCGGCCGCCTGGGCCAGGCTGCGACGCACCGCCCCAGGCCAGAGGCGGATCGCGCTGGTGCTGGCCAACTACCCCACGCGCAACAGCCGCCTGGCCAATGGCGTCGGCCTCGACACCCCCGCCAGCGCGGCCG
>JBIIND010000214.1:0-3914 GCA_044337665.1 Cyanobium sp. | reverse complement strand
CTGGGCAGGGCTTTGCACCGGCTTTCCCCCTGCCGCCACGATCACATCCCCCACCCGCAGGCCCGCACCGGCCGCCGGCCCCCCGGGCTGAACCGCCATCACCCGCACCCCTGACCCACTGGCCTGATCCAGGGCCACGCCGATGTACGCATGGCTCACCCGCCCCGTGCTGACCAGCTGGGAGGCGATCACCCGGGCCCGATTGATGGGAATGGCAAACCCCAGACCGGCACCCGGCCCCGAACGAACCAGGGTGTTGATTCCCACCACTTCCCCGGCGGAATTGAGCAGTGGCCCGCCTGAGTTTCCCGGATTGATTGCCGCGTCGGTCTGGATCAGATCCAGGCGCTTGTCCGTGATTCCCAGCTTGCTGACGTTGCGGTTGAGGCTGCTGACGATCCCGAGGGTGACCGTCTGATCAAGGCCAAAGGGGTTGCCCACCGCGATGGCCCAATCCCCCACCTGCAGGGCGTCGGAATTGCCAAGGGCCGCCACGGGCCAGGGACCACCCCCCTCGAGCCGGACCACGGCCAGGTCGGTGAGGCTGTCGATCCCCACCACGCTTCCCTGAACGCGCCGTCCGTTCTGCAGGCCCACGGTCACCCGATCGCTGCGCTCGACCACGTGGGCATTGGTGAGGATCAGGCCGCTGTTCTGGTAGATGAAGCCGCTGCCCTGCCCCCGCTCAGTGCGCTGGGATGGCTGGCGCAACTGGGGCAGGCCGAAAAACTGGCGGAAGAAAGGATCCGCCAGCAGCCCGCCGCCGCCCCCCCCGCCGCGGACGGCCACGGTCCGTTCCGTATCGATGGTGACCACGGCAGGAGCCGCCCGCCGGACGGCCTCGGCCACGAAGGACTCCCGACCGATTGCCGCGCCGGCCGCACCGGCCGCCTGCAGGGGCGGGAGGGGCAGCAGGGGGGAGCCGGAGACCAGCAGGGCGGCGGCCGCCAGACCGGCCGATCCAGTGGAAAGGGCGCGGGGGGGGCGCATCACGGGCGGGGAGAAGGCAGTTGAACGCTAGGCAGGGGCATCCAATGGGCGGAAGGGAGGCAAACCGCCCCGATACCCCCCGCGTCCCGGCCAACCGCCCGACCCTCCGAATCCCTAAGATCTGTAAAGTTTCGTTTACAAACATGGACACCAGCCGTCTGCTCCTCGCCTTTCTCGCCTTTGGAGCGGCCTGCACCACTCTCTGGGCCTGGATGGTCGCCTCGGCGGGCTCCCCTTCCTCCCAGGGGGAGTGATGATGGACCTCCAACCCGGCTCGCACCGGCCGGCCGGGTGACCCAGCAACCCATGCCGCCGAGTCTCTCCGTCCTCACGGATCTTTTCCCTCTGGTTTATGGCCTCTGCTTCCTGGTGCTGCTCTGGCAAGCCTTCCGGGTGATGGGCCAGGGCTTTCGGGCGATTCCCCGCCCCGGGGATCCGCTCCCATCCGCCCCTTCCCCTGCCCGAGCCCGCGGGGATCGCACCGGTCGCATCACGGTCCACCCCGAGCTGCTCGATGCGGAAGGCCAGCTCACCCGCGAAGACCTGCTGACCGTGCGCTTCAGTGGGGACAACGAACAGCCGGTGCTTCCCAGCGACGGGGCCTGAGGGCCCCTCTCCGGATCCTGGCTCTTCGTCACCACCCCGTGACTTCGCAATCCATGACAGGCCGATGAGCGACCCCAGAACCCGCATCGTGGCCGCGGTGCTGAACGGCCTGAAGCTGCCCCCCCGTTTCCGCCTGCGCATGGTGAAGGAAGATCCCGTGCGGCTGGAGTTGAGCATCACCCCGGCCTACGGCAAGGATCCGATCCTGGTGGGCATCGTCGAATCGCAGGATCTCGTGGCCCGCCGCGACAGGGAGGGTCGCATCCCCCGCGACCTGCAGGGAACGTGGGATTGGACGGTACGGCACGGCAAGGTGAGCACCGGCGGCTGGAATCCCTACCTGAAGGAAGCCCTGCAGACGATGTTCGAAACGGGTCTGCCGGCCATCGTGTACGAAGAAACCACTGGCGAGGCCTACCACCCGGTGGATGGCGTCCGCCACGTGCGCTGACCCTGGCCCCCGCTTCCCCAGAGCTGCCGATCGATCCCCATCTGCCGGGGATCCTGGCGGCCCTGCTCCCCGGCAGCACCGTCCTGCTTCAGGCCCCCCCCGGGGCCGGCAAAACCACCCGTGTCCCCCTGGCTCTGCTGGAGCGCCTCGGGGACGGGGACTCCATCTTGATGCTCGAGCCGCGCCGCCTGGCGGCGCGGGGGGCGGCGCAGCGCTTGGCGGAAGGCCTGGGGGAACCGGTGGGAGACCGGGTGGGTTACTCGGTTCGCCTCGACTCCCGCACCTCCAGGGTCACCCGGTTGGAGGTTCTCACCTGTGGCCTGTTTCTGCGTCGCCTCCAGGCCGATCCGGCCCTGGAGGGGGTGGCCTGTGTGATCTTCGACGAGTTCCATGAGCGGGCGGCGGAGGCGGATCTGGCCCTCGCCCTCACCCGCCAGGCCCGTTCCCTGCTGCGACCCGACCTGCGCCTGCTGCTGATGTCGGCGACCCTCGACCTGGCCCCGCTGGCGGAACGGCTGGACGGGGCCCGCGTGATCAGCTGTGGGGGCCGCAGCCACCCGGTGGAGGTGCGGCACCAGGCGCCGCGGCCGGGCGAACGCCTGGAACAGCAGGTGCTCCGCGCCCTGGAGCAGCACTGGCTGGACGGGCGCGGCCCTGGGGAGACCGCGCTGGTGTTCGTGCCGGGGCAGCGGGAAATCCAGGCCGCCCTGCGTCTGATCCGCGCCCAGGCCTGGGCCGATGATCTGGAGTGCGCCCAGCTCCACGGGCAGCTGCCCCTGGAGGAGCAGCGGCGGGCGATCGAACCGGCCCGGGGGGCTCCCGGCAAGGTGGTGCTGACCACCTCGATCGCGGAAAGCTCCCTCACGATTGCGGGGGTGCGCCTTGTGATCGACAGCGGCCTGAGCCGCTTCAGCCGCTTCGATCCCGGCACCGGCATGGACGCCTTGATCACCCTGCCCGCCAGCCAGGCCAGTGCGGAGCAGCGGCGCGGCCGGGCGGGACGGACCGGACCGGGCCGCTGCCTGCGGCTCTGGTCTGCGGGGGAGCAGCAGCGGCGCCCGGCCTTCGACCCGCCGGAACTGCGGGAGGTGGATCCCCTGCCGATCGCCCTGCAGCTGGCGGCCTGGGGCAGTCCCCTGGGGGAGGACCTGCCCTGGCTGGAGCCGCCACCCCCGGTGCCGCTGCGGGAGGCCCGCCAGCTGCTGGAGCCGCTGGGGGCCCTCCAGGCCCAGGGCCAGGGCCTTACCCCCCATGGTCGGGAGATGGCGGGGGTGGGACTTCACCCGCGGCTGGCCCACATGCTGCTCAAGGCGAGGGAGCGGGGCTGGCTTGAGCCGGCCACCGCCCTGGCGGTGCTGATCAGTGAACGGGATCCGCTCGACCGGCGCACGGTCGGCTGTGACCTGCTGCGGCGGATCGACTGGCTGCGCTCAGCAGCGGGCGGCGCCCGGGGACCGCTGCGTCAGCTTCAGGCCCAGCTGCGCCGCCAGGTTGACCCCGCCCCGGAGAGGAGCCGCGGCACCGCCCGCCGAACGGAGCCGGCACCGGACGACTGGGTGGTGGCGCGCCTGCTGGCCTGGGCCTACCCGGAGCGGGTGGCGCTGAAGCGCGAGCAGGGGGAAGGTCGCTTCCTCTTGCGCGGGGGGCGGGGCGCCTGGCTTCCCGCCGAGGATCCCCTGGCGGGGGAGGAGGCCCTGGCGGTCGCCACCGTCGACGGTCAGGGCCGTGACGCCCGCGTGCTGCTGGCCGCCCCACTCCCCCGGGCGCTGCTGGAGGAGCTGGCCGAGGAGCAGGGCTGGATCGAACACCGTGCGTTCTGGGATGGGGCCGGCGAGCGGGTGCGCTGCGAGCGGGTGCGCCGCCTCGG
>JBIIND010000212.1:0-3931 GCA_044337665.1 Cyanobium sp. | reverse complement strand
ACCCTCAAGGTGCGTTCGGCGTGGTCCCACTCGCCGGCGGCGCCCCGCTTGCGGGTGGGGCCCAGCTCGATCGCCACCCCCACCCGCTCCAGCTCCTGCAGGAGGGTTGAGATCGCCTGCCGTTCCTGGGAGAGATCGGGGGGGGTGCTGACCATCGCCTGGAGCTGCTCGATGCTGGGCTGGGGTTCGCCGAGGCGGCGGCGGTAGAGGTAGCGGATGCCGCCACCGGGGAGGGGCTCGGTGGTGGGGATCCAGGCGAGGTCGGCCTCGGAGAGCCGGTCGAGCAGGTCGCCCTGGAGCAGGGCGAGGGGGCGACGGGAGGGCGCGGGGGGTGGATCCAGGCGGGCCACCACCTCCGCCAGGCCGGGGGTGGTGGAGGTGACGAGGGCGAGGCGTTCGAGGGCGTTGGGGAGGGCGCCCAGGCCGAGGCCGAAGAGGACCGCGCTGAACAGGAGGGAGCCGCCGCGGAACGGGCCGGAGCGGCGCTCCATCAGGCTGCCGCAGTGGCCGCAGACCACCGAGCCGCCCGATCCGGTGAAGAGGGGATGGGGCGGTTGAAGGGAGCAGCCGCGGCAGCGATAGGGGGACATCGAGCCGGGAGCGGCTGGAGCAATCTTGGGTCAGAACGGCCGGGACCGGCGGGGTGCGAGCCTGCGGTTGCCAAGATTGCCCCGGTTTCCTTCCCCGCCCATGCCCCTCACCGCCCTGGTGCGACAGCTGCAGCAGGTGCCCCTCAGCGGCGAGGTGCGCCAGCGGTGCGCGAGGCCGGAGCGGCTGCGGCTGAGCGGGGCCGGACGGGCGGCGCGGGCTTTGGTGGCCTCGGCCCTGGCGGGCCAGGATCCGAGCCCGCTGCTGGTGGTGGTGCCCACCCTGGAGGAGGCGGGGCGGTGGAGCGCCCTGCTGGAGCTGATGGGCTGGCCGTCCTGCCAGCTTTATCCCAGTTCGGAGGGCTCCCCCTACGAGCCCTTTGATCCCACGAGCGAGATCGCCTGGGGCCAGCTGCAGGTGCTGGCGGAACTGGTGGACGGGGCCGAGGGCTGGCGGGGCGTGATCGTGGCCACGGAGCGGGCGCTGCAGCCGCACCTGCCGCCGCCGGCCAGCCTGGCGGAGCGCTGCCTGTCCCTGCGGCGGGGCCAGAGCGTGGAGGTGGAGGCGCTGGGTCGCCAGCTGACGCGGCTGGGCTACGGGCGGGTGGCGAGCATCGAGCAGGAGGGCACCTGGAGCCGGCGCGGCGACATCCTGGACGTGTTCCCGGTGAGCGCCGAACTGCCGGTACGGCTGGAGTTCTTCGGGGAGGAGATCGAGAAGCTGCGGGAGTTCGATCCGAGCAGCCAGCGCTCCCTCGACCCGATCGAGGTGGTGCGCATCACCCCCACGAGCTGCGCGCCGCTGGTGGCGGAGGCGCTGCGCAGCCAGCTGCCGGAGGGTCTGGAGGGGCTGCTGGGGCCGGAGGGGCTGGAAACCCTGCTGGAGGGGGGCACGCCGGAGGGACTGCGGCGGCTGATGGGCCTGGCGTGGCAGCGGCCCGCCTCGCTGCTCGACTACCTGCCGGCGGGAACGTGGGTGGCGATCGATGAGCGGCGCCATTGCCTGGCGCACGGGCAGGCCTGGTTTGAGCACGCCGGCGGGCATCACGGCGAGCTGGGGCTGGAGGGGCTGCTGCCCGCGACGTTGCACCGGCCGCCGGCGGAAACGCTGGCGGAGGCGGCCGAGCGCTTCGCCGGCTTCGACCTGGCGGAGCTGCACGAGAGCGACAACCATCCGAACAGCCTGGATCTGGCGGGCCGCGCGGTCGCCGCCCATCCGAACCAGTTCGGGCGGCTGGCGGAGCAGATCAAGGGGCACCAGCGCGAGCGGGAGCGGGTGTGGATCGTCTCCGCCCAGCCGTCCCGGGCGGTGGCGTTGCTGGAGGAACACGACTGCGTGTGCCGGTTCGTGCCGAACGCCGGGGACGGTCCGGCGATCGAGCGGTTGGTGGAGCAGGGGACGCCGGTGGCGCTGAAGGCGCGGGGCAGCGCCGAGCTGGAGGGCCTGCAGCTGCCGGCCTGGAAGGTGGTGCTGCTCACCGACCGGGAGATCTTCGGGCAGCACAGCCTGGCCGCCACGGGGTGGGTGCGGCGGCGGCGGCGGGCGGCCAGCCGCACGGTGGATGCGAACCGGATGGTGGCGGGCGACTACGTGGTGCACCGCACCCACGGCATCGGCCGGTTTCTGAAGCTGGAGAAGCTGGTGATCAGCGGGGAATCGCGCGATTACCTGGTGGTGCAGTACGCCGACGGGCTGCTGCGGGTGGCGGCGGACCAGGTGGGAAGCCTGGGGCGGTACCGGGCCACGGGGGAGAAGGCGCCGGAGCTGAACCGGATGGGGGGCACCGCCTGGATCCGGGCGAAGGAGCGGGCGGCGAAGGCGATCCGCAAGGTGGCGATGGACCTGGTGAAGCTCTACGCGGAGCGGCACAAGGCCGAGGGCTTCCCGTTCCCCGCGGACGGCCCGTGGCAGAGCGAGCTGGAGGATTCCTTCCCCTACGAGCCCACCCCCGACCAGCTGCGGGCGATCGCCGAGGTGAAGCGGGACATGCAGCTGCCGTCGCCGATGGACCGGCTGGTGTGCGGGGATGTGGGGTTCGGCAAGACGGAGGTGGCGATCCGGGCGATCTTCAAGGCCGTGACCGCGGGCAAACAGGTGGCGATGCTGGCGCCCACCACGGTGCTGGCCCAGCAGCACTGGCGGACGTTGAGCGAGCGCTTCGCCCCCTACCCGCTGAAGGTGAGTCTGCTGAACCGCTTCCGCACCGCGGCGGAGCGACGGGCGATCCAGGAGGGGCTGGCGAAGGGCACGATCGATGTGGTGGTGGGCACGCACCAGCTGCTGGGGAAGGGCACGCGCTTCCAGCAGCTGGGCTTGCTGGTGGTGGATGAGGAGCAGCGCTTCGGGGTGCAGCAGAAGGAGAAGATCAAGGCGATGCGCAAGGACGTGGACGTGCTGACCCTGAGCGCGACGCCGATCCCGCGCACGCTGTACATGAGCCTGTCGGGGGTGCGGGAGATGAGCCTGATCACCACGCCGCCGCCGCAGCGGCGGCCGATCACCACCCACCTCTGCCCGCGGGATGGGGAGGCGGTGCGGAGCGCGATCCGCCAGGAGCTCGACCGGGGGGGGCAGGTGTTCTACGTGGTGCCGCGGGTGGAGGGGATCGAGGAGGTGGCGGGGTGGTTGCGGGAGATGCTGCCGGGGCTGCGGCTGCTGGTGGCCCACGGGCAGATGCCGGAGGGGGAGCTGGAGAGCGCGATGGTGGCCTTCAACGCGGGCGAGGCCGACGTGATGCTGTGCACCACGATCATCGAGAGCGGGCTCGACATCCCGCGGGTGAACACGATTCTGGTGGAGGACGCCCACCGGTTCGGGCTGGCCCAGCTGTACCAGCTGCGGGGCCGGGTGGGGCGCAGCGGGATCCAGGCCCACGCCTGGTTGTTCTATCCGGGCGACGCGTCGTTGAGCGCGGCGGCGCGGCAGCGGCTGCGGGCGATCCAGGAGTTCGCGCAGCTGGGCAGCGGCTACCAGCTGGCGATGCGGGACATGGAGATCCGGGGGGTGGGCAACCTGCTGGGGATGGAGCAGAGCGGCCAGATGGAGGTGATCGGCTTCGACCTGTACATGGAGATGCTGCAGGAGTGCCTGGCGGAGATCCAGGGGCAGGACATCCCGGCGGTGGAGGACACGCAGATCGACCTGCCGATCACCGCCTTCATCCCGGCGGAGTGGATCCCGGAGAACGAGGAGAAGATGGCGGCGTACCGGGCGGCGGCCGCCTGCGGCGGCAAGGCCGACCTGGTGGAGCTGGCGGCGGGCTGGATCGACCGATATGGGGCGATCCCGGGGCCGGTGCAGAGCCTGCTGCAGCTGATGGAGCTCAAGCTGCTGGCAAGGCGCT
>JBIIND010000211.1:0-3940 GCA_044337665.1 Cyanobium sp. | reverse complement strand
GGCGCCGGCGGCCTGCTGGGGGGGGCCAGCATCCTCATCAACGAATACCAGCGCATCCGCGTCACCTCCTTCCTCGACCCCTGGAAGGACGCCCGGGGCGATGGTTACCAGCTGGTGCAGAGCCTGCTGGCGATCGGCTCCGGCGGCCCCCTCGGCGCGGGGTTCGGGCTGTCCACCCAGAAACTGCAGTACCTGCCGATCCAGAGCACCGACTTCATCTTTGCTGTCTTCGCCGAGGAGTTCGGCTACGTCGGCTCGCTGATGCTGCTTCTTTTCCTGGCGGTTTTCGGCTTCGTCGGCCTGCGGGTGGCCCTCTCCTGCCGCAGCAATCAACACAAGCTGGTGGCCATCGGTGCCACCTCCCTGCTGGTGGGCCAGTCGATCCTCAACATCGCCGTCGCCAGCGGCGCCATGCCCACCACCGGCCTGCCCCTGCCGATGATCAGCTACGGGGGCAACTCCCTGCTCGGCAGCCTCTTCGCCGCCGGCCTGCTCGTGCGCTGCTCCCTGGAGAGCACAGGGCTGGAAACCGCCCGCAGCCGCCGACGGCGCGACCCTGCCGTGCCGATAGGCTGACACTCCGGCCGAATCCGACCCGGCGATGACCAGCCTCGCGCTGCAGCTGGCCGACTGGGCCCGCAGCAGTGAACACATCCTGCAGACCTCCCTGGCCCACCCCGGGCCCCTCACCCTGGCCCTCGTCTTCGGCGGTGGCCTGCTCACGAGCCTGGGGCCTTGCTCCCTCTCGCTCCTGCCCGTGACCCTGGCCTACCTGGCCGGCTTCAGCACCCATGGGGCCGCTGAACGCCCCCCCTTGCCCTGGCAGCGGAGCCTGGCCTTCGCCGCCGGCATCGTCGGCTCCCTGGTGCTGCTCGGCCTGGCCAGCGGCTGGATGGGGCGGCTGTACGGCCGGGTTCCGGGGGTGGTGCCCCTGGTGGTGGCGGTGGTGGCGGTGGTGATGGGCCTCAACCTGCTGGGGTTGCTGCGCCTAGGGCTGCCGGCCGGCCCCGATCCGGAGCTATGGCGGCGGCGGGTGCCCGCGCCGCTGGCCCCGCTGGCGGCTGGCCTGGCCTTCGGGCTTGCCGCCACCCCCTGCACCACACCGGTGCTGGCGGTGCTCCTCGCCTGGATGGCCCAGAACGGCCGTCCCCTGGTGGGCATGCTGCTGCTCACCGCCTTCGGGGCCGGGCAGGTGGTGCCCCTGCTGCTCGCCGGAACCGCCGCCGCCGCCCTGCCCAACCTGCTTCGCCTGCGCCAGCTGGGGAGCTGGGTGCCCCCGGTGAGCGGCGTGGTGCTGCTCACCACCGGTGCCCTCACCCTGCTGGCCCAGCTGCCATGAGCGCGGCGGCCCCCTCCGCCCTGCGGCCGTTGCAGAGGCTGCTGGCCGGCCTGGCCGATCTGCGGCTGGCCATCGCCCTGCTGCTGGTGATCGCCGTGGCCAGCGGCGTCGGCACCGCCATCCCCCAGAAGGAAAGCGTCGCCTTCTACCACCAGCGCTACGACCCCGCCCCCTGGCTCGGCCTGCTCCACGGCGAGGGCCTGCTGGCGCTGCAGCTTGATCACGTCTACTCCAGTGGCTGGTTTCTCGCCCTGCTCGCCTGGCTGGGCCTCTCGCTGCTGCTCTGCAGCTGGCGCCGCCAATGGCCCGCCCTGCAGGCCTCCCTGCGCTGGATCGACTACAGCTCCCCCCGCCAGCTCAGCAAGCTGAGCGTGGCCGAAACCCGTGCGCTGGCGGACCCCGAAAGTGCCCTGTCCCGCCTGGAGAAAAGGCTTCGGGGCGGCGGCTGGCAGGTCCGACCGCAGCCCGGTCGCCTGGCCGCGCGACGGGGCCTGGCGGGCCGCGTCGGCCCCCTGCTCGTGCACGCCGGACTGGTGGTGCTGATGGTGGGGGCATCCTGGGGCGCCCTGGCGGGCCAGCGGCTTGAGCAATTCCTGGCGCCCGGCCGGGACCTGGAGTTGCTCGACTCCCGCGGCCTCTCCCAGGTGACCCTGATCCTCAATCGCTTCGCGATCCAGCGGGATCCGGCCGGTCGTCCCGAGCAGTTCACCTCCAACCTGACGATCCGGCCGCCCGCGGCGCCGGAACTCCAGGCGCAGATCAGCGTCAACCACCCGCTGCGCTACCGCGGCATGACCCTGTACCAGGCGGACTGGGCCCTGGCGGCGATCGACCTGCAGCTGGGCCGCAGCCCGGTGCTGCAGCTACCCCTGCAGGCCTTTCCGCAGCTGGGGGAGCAGGTGTGGGGGCTGGTGCTGCCCACCCGGCCCGACGGCAGCGAACCGGTGTTGCTCAGCCTCAGCAGCGAGCAGGGACCGGTGGAGGTGTTCGGCCCGGATGGCAGCTCCCTGGGCCGGATCGTGCCCGGCGGGGAGCCGCTGGAGATCAACGGATTGCCGGTGCGGGTCCTGTCGGTGTTGCCGGCCAGCGGCATCCTGCTCAAGCGGGATCCGGGGGTGCCGCTGGTGTATGCGGGCTTCGCCATCGCCCTGCTCGGGGGCGGCCTGAGCCTGGTGGCCACGCGCCAGCTGTGGGCCGTCGCCGAACCGCAGGCGGGCCGGTTGCACGTGGCCGGCCTCTGCAACCGCAATCTCACCGCCTTCGCCGCGGAGCTGCCCGCCCTGATCGCCGCGACGGCGGATCAGCAGGGCTGACGGTCGCCGTGGCTGACGCGCACCACCGTGTGCACGTTGCCGCGGGGGTTGAAGTCAGCCTCCAGTTGCATCCAGATCGGCTGGCAGGCGGCGATGAAGTCATCGAGGATGCGGTTGGCCACCTCCTCATGGGAGATCGTGCGATCGCGGTAGCTGTTGATGTAGAGCTTCAGCGCCTTGAGCTCCATCACGCGCGGACCGGGCTGATAAAGAAGCCGCAGCACCGCGAAATCGGGATAGCCGGAGAAGGGACCCAGGCAGGTGAATTCCGGCAGTTCGATCGCGATTTCGTAGGCCCGCCCCGGCCGGGGATTGTCAAAGCAGAGCAGCTCGGCCGCCGCGATCGCCCGCTCGCCGTAATGGGGGGTGCGGGTGGCTTCCGGGGCGCTGGTCATGGCGGCGCGCGCGCAACAGGGGGTGCCCAGACCGTACAGGAGGCGGGAGCGGGGCTATGGCGGACGTAGCAACGGCCACCACAGAAGCGGCCGGGCTCGGGCCTAATGGACCCGTCCCCTGCTGGGGGACATCCGAGTGAGAGACTTCTCATCCGTCCGACTGACCACCTGGCCGCTTCCATGAAAAAGATCGAAGCCATCATCCGCCCGTTCAAGCTTGAGGACGTCAAGATCGCCCTGGTCAACGCTGGCATCGTTGGCATGACCGTGAGCGAAGTGCGCGGCTTCGGGCGTCAGAAAGGCCAGGTGGAGCGTTACCGCGGCTCGGAGTTCACCGTGGAATTCCTGCAGAAGCTCAAACTGGAGATCGTCGTCGATGACGACCGCGTCGAAACCGTCGTCAACGCCATCCAGGATGCTGCCCGCACCGGCGAGATCGGTGACGGCAAGATCTTCATCAGCGACATCGACGCGGTGATCCGCATCCGCACCGGGGATCGCGACTCGGACGCGATCTGAGCCAGCTTCAAGCCCCCCTCCTCAGCCAGGGGCGAGGGTGGAGGTCACCAGCGCGGCGATGGCCGCCGGCGTGGGGGCGGCACCGGCGCCCCCCAGCCACAGCAGGTATTCATGGTTGCCCGCCGGACCGGTGATCGGCGAGGCCAGCAGTCCACTGGCCGGCCAATCCAGTTCGGCGGCGGCCGCGATCACCCCGCTGATCGCGTCCCGGTGAGCCGCGGGCTCCCTCACCACGCCGCCCTTACCCACCCGGCCACGCCCCACCTCGAACTGGGGCTTGACCAGCAGCACCGCCTCCGCGGCTGGCGCCAGCAGCGCCCGCAGGGCCGGCAGCACCCGGTTCAACGGGATGAAGGAGACATCCGCCACGGCCA
>JBIIND010000210.1:0-4012 GCA_044337665.1 Cyanobium sp. | reverse complement strand
CAACTGCTCTTCGCTGGGGTTGGTCAGCAGGCGCACCGGCCGTCCCAGGCTGGCGCGGCGGGCAAAGCCCTGGGGTCGGCCGGGGCGCAGGGCCTTCTGCATCGCGGCGCCGGGGGCCTCCGCCGTTGCTGGGGCGATGCCGTTGCCCACGGCCGCCCGCCAGCCCCCACCTGGGATGGCGGCGAGGGCGGGGGTGGAGGTCGGGGTAACCGTTCCGCGGGAGGCGGGGGGGAAGACGGGAGCGGGGCTGGGTTGGGGCACCCAGGTGCGGGCGGGTGCCGGCGGCTGGCGCAGGCTGGCCCCACCGGAGCTCAGGCCCTGGGGGGCGGCGGACGTCTCGCCGCCGCCGACCTTGGCGGTCCAGCTGCCGCGAACCACGGGGCCGCGGGCGGGCAGGTTGCGGGGGGTGAGGCTGCCGGGGGTGCGGACCGCCTCGGGGGGCTTGACGTCCGGCCGGGGGAGACGGGCGAGGTCGGGAACGGTGCTGGCGTCGAAGGCGCGGCGCAGGGCCGGCACCTTGCGGGCGTTGCGGTCCGTGGGGGTGACGAAGCGCTCGTAGGGAACGGTGTCCTCCCCGAAGCTGTCGTTGTACTCGCGGCTGTCGATCATCCGGTCGACGACGCCGTAGAAGCCCTGGCGGGCGGCGGTGTCGAAGTAGGCGTTGATCTCCCAGCGGCCGAGGGTGGGGCGGCCCAGGATGCGGCGGTGCATCACCTCGATCGCCTTGCAGATGTAGAGGCCGCTCCAGTAGCGGCGACGGAAGGCGTTGGAGCGGGCGACCTGGCGCACGAATTCCCGCAGGCTGATGTCGCCGTTCTCCAGCTTGATCTCCTCGACCGTGTTGCGCTCGCCGGCGTAGCCGGTGCTGCCGAGGATCTGGGCGTACACGGCGCGGATCACCCCCTGGGTGGCGGACTCCGAGCCGCGCACGCTGGGCTGCCCACCGCGGCGGGGCACGGAGTTGCCGCCGGTGGCGATCTGCTGCAGGCGCACCACCCGCGGTCCGACGCGGCGCGGGACGGCCTTGCGGAACTGGGCGCTGTCCATCTGGCCGGGCTGGCGGAGCGCGTTGCTCACCAGGATGCGACGGCTGTCGTAGCGGAAGGGGGCCGGCCGGGTGCCTACCGAGGCGGTGCCGGAGGGGAAGATCGCCCCATAGGTGAGGGCCAGGGGATCATTGCCGCCGCCGTAGGGATGCTGGTCGGGGAAGGGTTGCCGGTAGGAGGCGTAGAGGGTGATGTATTGGGGGGCTCCCTCGAAGGGGGCGCTGAAGCGGAAAAGCTTGCGGTTGGAGCCCCAGCCCGCGCTCTCCTGGGCCTCCTCGCCCAGATCGCGCAGATACGGCACCGTCTCCTCGCCGAAGACACGGGCGTATTCCATGCCGTTGACAATGGAATCCACCAGGCCCGGCAGCCCCTGCTCACTCACGATGGCGAAGTAGCGGCGGAATTCCTCGATGGAACTGATGCCCCGGCCGAGGAAGTGGCGGAAGGCGAGTTCCACCACCCGGCTGTTGGAGAAGCGGTTGTAGAACTGGCGCCGGTATTCCTTGCTGCGGCCCAGGGCGCGGATGAACTCGCGGGCGGAGATCTGACCCTGACGGAACTGGGTGGCCTCCACCGGGCACACCTGCTGGGAGTAGCCCTTGACGATGTCGCGCTCGAACACCTGGCGGTAGGCGGCGCGCACAACCTCGGCCTTCTCGCGACCCGAGAGGCCAGGCTTCATCACGAAGCGCTGCCGGCCCTCGGCGGCGAGGGCGTAGATCGCCGGCAGCTGCAGGCCCTGGTTCACGGGGCTGCCCAGCCGCGCCCGGGTGGAGGGGGTGGGCACCTCCAGCTCCTTGAGCAGCACGTTGAAGCAGTCGATCACCAGCTGGCGGGCCTCGGGCCGGTCCTTCAGCAGCTCGGCGGAGGCGGCGCGCATCTCCTGCAGGGCCACATTGGTGGCCGCCAGGGAGCAGGCCTTCTCAAGCACATCCCGCAGGCCGCGGGTGTTGACCGCGAGGATGCTGGGGTCGCCCGCCACCAGGGCGTAGCCCACGTAGCGCAGGAACCAGGCGAGGTCGCGCAGCGACTTCTTCATCCGCTCGGTGCCGTAGAGGCTCACCGCGATCGGACTGAAGCCGCTGGGCAGCACCACCCGTACGTCGGCGTCGCCCCCGGTGCCCTCGAGCAGGCGGGAGAAAACGTTGCCGCGCTTGGGGGCTCCGGCGCCGGTGAAGGTCTGCACCGAGCGCTGGAAAGCGGCCTGGTCGGTGGCCAGGGGGATGGCCTCAGCGCCGGAGGTGGTGGCCTGGGCGGAGAGGGGGGCGTCGAGGTAGGAGAGGGGTGTGCCGCCGGCGAAGATGCGGTTCGCGGCCCGGGCCACGATCGCCTCGGCGTTGGCGCTGAGCCGGCGGGCGGCTTCGATCCGCACCTGGCCGCTCTGGAAGAACGTGATCAGGTTGTCCAGCTCCCCGATGTCCGGGAAGCGATCCTGTTGCTCCGCCTGACGGACGCTGGAGAGCGGCAGGGTGTCGTACAGCTGTGGACTGACCCTGGTGCTGCCGCTGCTGGCGGTCACAGTCATGGATCGGGAGCGAGCCGGGCATGGGCACGTTACGGCTGGCCCCAGGGTCCATCGGGAGTGGATGAACAAATGTTTGCAGCCCTGGTGGGGCGGGGCGGTGTCGCTCCGCGCGGGCGTGGGATGCTCCCGGGGGGCACCGCCGCCCCCGCTCGCCGTCCATGACCGCCCAGCCCCCTGAGTCCCACGGCCCCGCCGCCGCCCGGCCCGCCCCGCCTGCCACGGATGCCGCCACACCGGCGGTGAGCGCCTTCTACGACCGCTTCCCCTACCCCGGCGATCCCCTCCAGGACGGTCCGCCGCCGGGATACAACTGGCGCTGGTGCGTCGACAGCGCGGTGGCGGCGGTGCGGGGTGTGCTGCCCCCACGCCCCGGCTCGGGCGGCCGGCCCTGGCGGATCCTGGACGCCGGCTGCGGCACGGGGGTCAGCACCGACTACCTCTGCCATCTCAACCCCGAGGCCACGGTCCTGGCGGTGGACATCAGCGCCGGAGCGCTGGAGGTGGCGCGGGAGCGCACCCGGCGTTCGGGCGCCGCCGCCCAGGTGCGGGAGCTGCGCATCGAGCGGCGCAGCCTGCTGGATCTGGAGGGGGAAGGCCCGTTTGCCTACATCAATTCGGTGGGGGTGCTCCACCATCTCGACCAGCCGCTGCAGGGGCTGCGGGCCCTGGCGGACCTGCTGCTCCCCGGCGGGTTGCTGCACCTTTTTCTCTATGCGAAGGGCGGACGCTGGGAGATCCACCGCAGCCAGCGGGCCCTGGGGCTGATGGGGGTGGGAACCGGCGGCGAGGGGCTTCGCCTCGGGCGGGAGCTGTTCCGGGTGCTGCCGCAGGACAACCGGCTGCGCCGGCACCATGAGCGGCGCTGGGCGCTGGACACCGCCGCCGACGCCAACTTCGCGGACATGTACCTCCATCCCCAGGAGACCAGTTACGACCTGGCGGGTCTGATGGCGCTGGTGGAGGCGAGCGGCCTCCGCTTCGCCGGTTTCTCCAATCCGGAGGTGTGGGATCCGGCGCGGCTGCTGTCGGGCGAGCTGCTGGAGCGGGCGGCCGCCCTGCCGCCGCGGCAGCGGTGGGAGCTGGTGGAGGCCCTCGATCCGGACATCAGCCACTTTGAGTTCTTCCTGAGCCGGGGGCCGCAGGAACCGGTGGACTGGGGCGACGACGGGCCGCTGCTGGCGGCTGCGGGGGAACGCAACCGCTGCCTGTGGGGTTGGCCGTCGCCATCCCTGCTGGGCCCCGACCTGCTGCCGCTGACGATCGATCCCGGGGATCTGGCCCTGATGCAGGCGCTGGAGGCCGCCCCGGCCGCCACGGCGATCGGCGCGCTGCCCCTGGCGATGCCGCCGGCCGAGCGGGCGGAGCGGGCGCGGCGGCTGTTTGCCGCCCGGGTGCTCCTGCCCGTGCAGCCCGCGTGATAACCTCCACGCGCCCAGACGAT
>JBIIND010000209.1:0-4018 GCA_044337665.1 Cyanobium sp. | reverse complement strand
ACGGCGATGGCCGGGCGATTTCCGTGTTCGAAGGCATCTTCAACGGCAGGCGCTGGGAGATGCAACTGAAAGGCGGGGGGCCCACGCCCTACTGCCGTGGCGCGGATGGACGCGCCGTGCTCCGTTCCAGCGTGCGCGAGTTTTTGGCGCAGGAGTTCATGCACGCCCTGGGGGTTCCCACCTCCCGTTCGCTGACGCTCTATGTGTCCCGATCCGAAACCGTGCGCCGACCGTGGTATTCGCCGAATTCCCGCTCGTTCGAACCCGACATTCTGGTGGATAACCCCGCCGCGATCACCACACGCGTGGCCCCGTCCTTCCTGCGGGTCGGGCAGCTGGAGCTCTTTGCCCGTCGCGCCCGCCGCCAGGCCCATCCGGAGGCGCTGAATGAGTTGCGGATGATCGTGTCGCACCTGATGGCGCGCCATTATCGCCAGGAGATTGATCCGGCTCTGGAGTTCAGTGAGCAGGTGGTGGAGTTGGCGGGCCTGTTTCGCACACGGCTCATCGCGCTTGTGGCCCATTGGCTGCGTGTTGGCTACTGCCAGGGCAATTTCAACAGCGACAACTGCGCCGCAGGTGGCTTCACCCTGGATTATGGCCCCTTCGGATTCTGCGAACTTTTCGATCCCCGCTTTCAGCCCTGGACCGGAGGCGGTGACCACTTCTGCTTCTTCAACCAACCGCTGGCTGCGGAGGCCAACTATCAGATGTTCTGGTCAGCCCTCCGCCCGCTGCTCGAGCACAACCGGCAGGCCCTGGCCAGGCTGGATGAGCTGCGGGATGGCTTCGCCGCCGCGATGGAGCAGGAGCTTGAGGCGATGTGGGCCAGCAAGCTCGGTCTCAACCGCTATGACGCCCCGCTGGTGAACGAGCTGCTGGAGCTGCTGCTTCTCTCCAAGGCTGACTACACAATCTTCTTCCGCAGGCTTTCTGATCTTCCCGAACAATTCTCCACCCTCAAGGAGAGCTTCTACCAACCCAGCTCAGAGCAGCTTGAGGCGCAATGGAAGGCCTGGCTGCAACGCTGGCGGGCCAAGATCACAGAAGGCGGCAACCTTGTCGCGACAGCGGCAGCGATGAAATGCGTCAATCCTAAAGTCACCTGGCGCGAATGGCTGATCGCCCCGGCCTATGAACAGGCCGCCCATGGTGACTACAGCCAGATCAGGGAACTGCAGGCGGTCTTCAGCCATCCCTACGACGAGCCATCCGCGGGGTCAGGGGCGAAAGTCGACCGTCTGAGGCCCCGGCAATTTTTCAACGCTGGAGGCATCTCCCACTACAGCTGTTCGTCGTAAGACGATCCGTGGGTCAGGGAGTTTTCCGTCTTGATCGGGCTGAGTTGCTTCCGTTGATGGAGATTGTCCCTTTTCCCTTCTGGCTTCTTTCTCGCCGGAGCCCTGCCGCCCGGATCGGGGGGGGCTCTGGTTTGTTCCTCAGGCCCTCTTGGCAAGCTGGAGCCCTCCTGGGCCTGGGGCACCAGCACGGCCCTGCTAGAACGTTGATGCATTCATGCCTTTGCTCCGATGAGCTACCGCTACATCAACGAGATCGCTACAAGCGAGAATATTTATTCCTTTCTGGAGCTTGTCGACCTGGCTGCTGGGGGTGGACAAGATGCCGCCAATGTTTTTGAGCTGGCGCGAAAGTTTACCCATTCGGCACCGATGAAGGCTTGTGAAGCTCTGCTGGCGCGTGATCCGGCGAGCGCGAGCCTCATTGCCGCGCGCCATGTAATGCCTGCCTATGATCCTGAGTCGATGCGCGCACTCCCCAAGGGGAGCTTGGGCCACACGTATGTGCGTGTGTTGGATGGATATGGATATGACATCAATTTCTTCCCCGAGCAAGCGTTCTTCAACAATCTTGAGAGCGACGCCGACTACATCAATTTCCGTGTGCTTCAAACCCACGATCTCCATCATATTGTAACCGGCTTTAGTTTGGATAACTTTGGCGAGTTCGGGGTTGTCAGCCTGAGTGTCAGCCAGTACAACTTCCCCGCTTTTGCCTTCCTCAATCTCTCCTCCATGCTGATGACATGGATGAACCATTCTATCCCTGTGGATGCCAACACCCCTGTGGCAGAGAAGGCGATGTCTCCCCAGGGATTGTTTGAGGTCATCCGTCAGGGCTTGGCTATGGGTGAGGCAGCGCAGCCATTGTTTGCCGTGCCTTGGGAGTCCTTGCTGGCACAGGACATTCAACAGGTGCGCGCCGATCTCGGCATCACCCCTACCCTCACAGGCCTCCGTAGCTGGGCCTCCAATCCGGCGGTGCTGAAGGCCCTGGAGTTCTGATCTCCACCCACTCCCCGCTCGCCGCTGCGGCTGAACCGAACGGCGGGCTGGTCCCCCAGCTCCTGTCTGTAGCCAGCCCGGGGCCCGCATCCTTAGGCAGATCCGTCTCAGGATTCTGCAGAGCAGCGCCCATTTCAGGGGCCAAGACTGTCCAATAAAGGGCACCCCCCTCAGGGAGCAGCAGCAGCTTGCAGGGTCCATCACCGGCACGGGTCGCGATGGGAAGTCGGGCCCGCCCCCTGGCATTCGATACCGTCCAGCCGCTCCTGCAGCCCCTCTGGCCGAGGGCCCACAGGACGCCACCACAGAGCAGAACGTCCCATGCCGGGCGCCGTGGTGGAGGTCAGCCCATCCGCCGGTCTCTGGGCCGTGGCCGCTGCATCCATCTGCTCCTGAAGCCTTCTGCGCCCATGGGCGCCATCCGATCCATTCCCCACATACCGCCATGCCTGTTCTCACCCCGGTTCCGATCGATCTCTCCTCCCCCCGTGAGGCCGCCCCTCCAGAGCCCACAGGGCCGGTCTGCTCGCTGGTTCCCTTTGGCAGCTGGGCATCGAGGTCCAGGAGCTCACCACCGCCATCGGCCAGCTCGCTGAGCAGCTGGAGGCCGATGACGAGGATTCCCGCGCCCAGGCACTGGCAGAGATCGAAGCCGCCTTGCTCGAAGAAGGCAACAAGGCGGCCCTCGCCGCCAAGGCCGACGCCACCTGCTGGGTGATCGAGCACCTGCGCGGCCAGGCCGCCTACCGCCAGCAGCAGGCCAGGCGGCTCACCGAGCTTTCGCGCTCCGCTGCCGGCCGGGCCGATGCCCTGGAGGACTCTCTGGTGCTGGTGCTCACCCGGCCGCAGCCCTCGGCCACGCGTTTCTCGTCCCCAATCACGAGCTGGCCTCCCGCAAGTCCCAGGCCGTCGAGATCGACGACGAGGACGCCCTCGCCCCCGAGTGGCTGGCCATCACCACCACCAGCAAGCCCGATAAGGCCGCCATCAAGGAGGCCCTCAAAGCGGGCCATCGCATCCACGGTGCCCAGCTGATCTCCCGCCGCTCCTGACGCATCCACTGAGGGGGGCCAAAGGTCCCTCATACATGGGGGTCCGGTCATCCAGCCGGGGCCCCCTTCCCTCCTCACACCATTGCTGCCATCGCCATGACCATCGCCGCTCCTTCCGCCAACGGGGCCAGCACCAGCCGGCCCGCAGCTCCTCGAACCAACCAGAGGCCTCCCATGGGGTTCCCCCGGTTTTGAGGACAAGTCGATGGGGTCACGCCATGACCACCAGACTGTCCATCGATGACCAACCCGACCAAGACCAGGCGCCGGTTCACGGCGCAGCAGAAGGCCGAGGCCGTGGAGCTCTGCCTGCAGGAGGGCCTCTCCTGCAATGCCGTGGCCCAGCGGCTCGGTCTTCCCTCCAGCAGCTTGGCCCGCTGGGTGCGGCAGGCCCGCATTGATCGGGGCCCGGCTGCTCCTGGCGACCATCGACTCCGCAAGGAAAACCGGGAGCTCAGGAGAGAAAAGGATTTTTTCAGGCTGGCGGCATAGCACGTTGCCAAGGAGCAGCTGTCGCCGAAAGGTTTCGCCTGATCGAGGAGCTCTCCGCTCAACATTCGGTGCCCTGGTTATGCCGGCAGCTGGGCGTCGCCCGCAGCGGGTTCTATGCCTGGCGGCAGCGGCAGGAGGCGCCGGGAAAGCGGGCGGCCGGGAACGCGGTGA
>JBIIND010000208.1:0-4042 GCA_044337665.1 Cyanobium sp. | reverse complement strand
GGGATTTCGCCCGCGCCATCCCCGCCGCCGACCCCACGCCGCGGCCGATCGGCTGGTATTTCACCCAGGGCCGGGGCCGGGTGGAAGCGCCCCGCAAGGTGGCCGGCGCCACCCCCCACGACCTGGGCGCGCCGAACGAGCGGCCGTTCGACGCCACCAACTACACCGCCTACCAGGACTGCAACCTCTGGAAAGACCTGGCGAGCGACTTCGTGCTGCAGGTGTGGCGCACCTTTCGCCTCGCCCCGAGCGGGGAAGACCTGCGTTTTCTGGCGGACTGCTGGCCCGCCGCCGTGACCGCCCTTCGCTACCTGAAGGGGTTCGACGCCAATGACGACGGCTTGCCCGACAACGGCGGTGCGCCCGACCAGACGTTCGACGACTGGCCGCTGCAGGGGGTGAGCGCCTACTGCGGCGCCCTGTGGATCGCGGCCCTGGAGGCGGCCCTGGCGATGGGACAGCGGCTGCAGCTGGAGCTGGGGCTGGATACCGGCGACGAGCAGCGGCAGTTCGGCGAATGGCTGGAGCGCTCCCGCGCCCACTTCGACCAGCTGCTCTGGAACGGCGAGTACTACCGCATCGACGCGAAGAGCGGCACGCCGGTGGTGATGGCCGACCAACTCTGCGGCGACTTCTATGCTCGCCTGCTGGGCCTGCCGTCGGTGGTGGCGGATGAGCGGGCTTACTCCACCCTGCAGGCGGTGCGGCAGGCCTGCTTCGAGGGCTTCGAGGGTGGCCGGCTGGGGGTGGCGAACGGCCTGCGCCGCGACGGCACGCCCCTGGATCCGAACGGCACCCACCCGCTGGAGGTGTGGACCGGGATCAACTTCGGTCTGGCGGCCTACTACCGGCTGATGGGGGAAACGGAGACGGCCCTGGCGATCTGCTCGGCGGTGGTGGAGCAGGTGTACGGGGGAGGGCTGCAGTTCCGCACGCCGGAGGCGATCACGGCGGCCCACACCTTCCGCGCCTGCCACTACCTGCGGGCGATGGCGATCTGGGCCCTGTGGGCCACCCACACCGGCTGGCAGCCGATCCCGGGGGCGGAGCGGCAACCGGAGGCCCTGCCATGAGCCGCGCCCAGCGGCGGCCCGAGCCCGTGCTGGCTCGATCGCCCGGCCTGCTGGCCCGGCTGCTGGCGCCGGCCCTGGTCCTATGGCTGCTGCTGCTGGGCCCCGCGGCGCTCCAGGCTCAGATTCAGGCCAGCCCCGTGGAGACGGGCACCGGCCTGGTGCGCAGCCTGGAGAGCCTGCGGGATCTGGACTACCAGAGCTGGCAGGTGGTGGCCTACCGGGAGGGGCTGCCGGGACCGGACACGGCCGTGGTGCTTCGGATCGTGGGCTACCCGGGCCAGGTGCGGATCGATCACCCCACGCCGCTGCTGGTGCGGGCCGGGCGGCGAGAGTGGCGGCTCGCTGACATCACCCTGGCCAGCGCCAAGCTCTCAGGCGACAACCGGGCCGCCGCCGCCGAGTTCGACCTCACCCCCCTGCTGGCCGACCTGCGGCTGGACCGGCCGCTGCGTCTTCAGTTGAGCGGCGTGTTCGTGGAACTGCCGGTGCCTCCCTACGTGGTGGGGGAATGGCGCAGCCTGACGGAGGCGCCGCCGCCGCCAGCGCCGCTCGCGAAGGAGCGGTGAGGCCTCCGGAACCCGCTGCCAGGCCCCCCAGCCCCTGGCTTCCCTGGATGCGCCGGGCCCTGCAACTCGCGGAGCTGGGCCGGGGCCGCACCAGCCCCAACCCCCTGGTGGGGGCCGTGATTCTTGATGGCGACGGGGCGCTGGTGGGGGAGGGGTACCACGAACGCGCCGGCGGCCCCCACGCCGAGGTGGGAGCCCTGCGACAGGCGGGGGAGCGGGCCCGCGGCGGCACCCTGATCGTCAGCCTGGAGCCCTGCTGCCACCACGGCCGCACGCCGCCCTGCAGCGAGGCGGTGATCGCTGCGGGCATCGCGCGGGTGGTTCTGGCCATGCGCGACCCCGATCCCCAGGTGGCCGGGGGTGGCATCGAGCGGCTGCGGGCGGCGGGTCTGGCGGTGATCGAGGGGGTGGCCGAAAGCGAAGCCCAGGCGCTCAACGCGGCCTTCCGGCACCGCCTGGCCACGGGCCGGCCCCTGGGGCTCCTCAAGTGGGCCATGAGCGTGGACGGCCGCACGGCCCTGCCCAATGGCAACAGCCAGTGGATCAGCGGCCCACCGGCCCGGGCCTGGGTGCACGGGCTGCGGGCGGAGTGCGACGCGGTGATCATCGGCGGCGGCACCCTGCGCCAGGACGACCCGCTGCTCACCAGCCGGGGCCGGCGCCAGCCGGAGCCCCTGCGGGTGGTGCTCAGCCGCGGCCTGGAGCTGCCGACCGGAGCCCGCCTCTGGGATCGCAGCGCCGCCGCCACCCTGGTGGCCCATGGGCCGGAAGCGCCCGCGGAGCGCCGCGCCTGGCTCGATGCCCTCGGGGTGGAGCGCCTGGAGCTGGCGGCCTGCGAACCCACCGCGCTGCTGGAGGCCCTGGCGAGGCGGGGATGCAACCAGGTGCTGTGGGAATGCGGTCCGGCCCTGGCCGCCGCCGCCCTGCGCCAGGGCTGCGTGCAGCGGATCGCCGCCGTGATCGCGCCGAAGCTGCTGGGGGGCGTTCCCGCCCGCACGCCCCTGGGGGATCTGGGGCTCACCTCCCTGGCCCAGAGCCTCCCCTGGCGGGGCGGCGACCTGCGGCGGCTCGGGGACGACTGGCTCTGGAGCCTGGCGGCCCCTTCTCCCCCGCCGACCACGCCATGACCCCCTTGCCAGCCTCTGCGGGAATGGCCGCCACCCTGCCGATCGCCATCTTCAGCCTGGTGCTGGCCGCGCTCGCCTGGCTCGGGATCGAATTGCTGGCCCAGCAGTTCAGGGCCCACAGCCTCGGTCGGGAGCTGCTGCAACGCTGCCGGCTGAGCATCAGCGCCACCCTGCTGCTGGGCGGCCTGGGCTGGTGGCTGCTGGAAACCGCTGGGCGTTTCGGCTGGCCGTTCCCCCTCGGCGGCCGTGACGGACGGGACGTGGTGATCAGCCTCGGCATCGCCTGGACCGTGCTGCGCTGCAAGCCGCCCCTCATCCGCCAGATCGAGGGGGATCGCCGCTGGCTGGCCCAGCGCAACCCGGCCGACCGCCGGGCCCTGCTCGACCTCACCGACAAGCTGATCTCCACCACGATCCTGGTGCTGGCCGCCCTGGTCGTGTTGCGGCTGCTGGGCGTCTCCCCGGCCCTGCTGCTCACGGCCAGCGGCATCGGGGCGGCGGCGGTGGGTTTCGGTGCCAAGGCTCTGGTGGAGAATCTGCTCAGCGGCGTGATGATCTACCTCTTTCGCCCCTTCACGGTGGGCGATTGGATTGAACTCCCCGACAAACGCCTCGCGGGCAGCGTGGAGGCGATCGGCAGCTATTACACCGAGCTGCTCACGGCGGAGCGGGAACCCCTGTTCGTGCCCAATGCCCTGTTTGCCGGCTTTGCCGTGGCGAACGCCAGCCGCCGTGACCGGCGGCGCGTGCTGTTGGATGTGGCCCTGCGACCCGAAGATGCGGAGCGGGCCGATGCGATCACCGCCGCGCTGCGGCAGACGCTGGACGCCAACCCCAGCGTGGCCAGCGACCTGCCGCGGCGGGTCTACGTGAGTGGTCTGGATGCCCAGGGGCTGCATCTGCGGCTGGAGGCCTTCGGTCCCGCCGATCCCGATGCGTTCCAAGCCCTGCGCCAAAAGCTGCTGGTGGAGCTGGCAGCCGTGGTGCGAGAGCACGGCGCCGGCTTCCCAGCCGCCTCGTTCAGCGCCGATCCGGCCGGCAAGGCATAGGGCCATTCATGCCCGAGAATTACGATCCAGCCGGTTCCCATGCCACTGGGGGCGCCTGACCTGGGTGATCCGAAAACATGCTTGGGTTGGCTTTGGCAAACGAGAGGGAACGCCCGCGAGCCACCGAAAACGAACAGACCCAGAACTCCGCACCGCGGCGTGCTGTTCCCCAAGAGCCATCCGACCCATGGCTTCGAAGCAGAGATCAATGCCACCCATCGACTCAG
>JBIIND010000207.1:0-4043 GCA_044337665.1 Cyanobium sp. | reverse complement strand
CTTGTCGGCGCTCAGGCTGATGCCAGTCTCGCTGAGCAGAATTTTGTTGTTGTGCTGATCTTCGATGACGATGATCTGCTCCTTTTCATTGATGCTGATGCGGTTTTTGTAGTCACTGTCCGCATCGCCTCCGGCGGTGGTCTCCAGGCGCAGACAGGGCTGTTCATCGTCGAACACGATGCGGGTGCCAGCACGGCTGACGATGGCGCGCAGGTGATTCTTGGCGTCGGGGGCCTGCACCGGATTGGGGGGCTTGTTCTTGCTGCCGAACAGGGCGCCCAGGATCAGGGGTTGGCGAGGATCGTCGTTGAGGAAGCCGATCACCACCTCATCGCCCACCTCCGGTCGGAACACGAAACCGCGCTTGGCGCCCGCGTCGGGTGCCAGCGGCCGGGCCCACAGGAGCCCCTGGGAGGAGTCCGCCATGTGGGGGAGCCACACCTGCACGCGTAGCTCGCCGGCGGGATCGTCCTTGAGGGATTGCACGGTGGCGATCTGCAGGCCCGTGGCCGCCGGCAGCAAGCCCGAGGACGGCATGTCCATCAGATCGGGGGAGCGGGCGAAGCTCTCCGGCGCCACCCCGAGGTTGAGCTGCGTATCCCAGCCATCGCTGTTGAACGTCTGGGTCACCCCCGAAACCAGGGCATGGCCGTTGAAGCGCGCCGCCACTCCCCGGATCTCCACCGTGTCGAGGGGCTGCAGGCTGGCGCTGCCATCCACCAGCACCGAGCCGCGCAGCAACGACCAGCGCAGCTTCGCCAAGCGGGCGTCAGCCCACTGCTGCAGCTCCTTCGGCGCGGTGGGCGCCCCATGGATCAGGCGCACCGCAGGGGCCATCACCGCCTTGGCGAGCGCCTGATCGCTCTGATCACCGATCCGCAGATCCGGCCCCTTGGCCTTCACCGGCTCGCTGGGCTTCAGCGTCGAGCGGTCCCAGCTGATCGCGCTCAGCGACGCCCACTGCTGGGCGCCATCGAGCTCCAGGTCCAGGTCCCGGGTGTCGTCCATCCCAAAGTGGAGCACGCGGGCAGGCGAGCGCAGCGCGAGGGGCTCCACATTCACCTCGCCACGGCAAACACTGACCGCCAGGCCCAGCACATCGGCGCGGGCGACGAGGAAATCCCAGTCGCTGACATTGAATTGCACCAATTCCGGATGCTGGATCGGGGTGGGCGCGATCCGCCCCACCCGCAAACCCGCCGCCCGGATCAAGCGCCGCATCATCTCGGCATCACTCATGTTGGGATACACGGCGGAGCGGCGGCTGCGAGTCATCTGGATCGCCTTGTCGCTGAGGTCCACCCGCAGGCGGCAACCCTCGCCGGTGGCGGTCACGCCATGGCGGGTCACAAGACCGTCGAACACCGGCTTAGGGGAGGGTCCGTCACTCACGTAGCCCAGGGCGATGCGCACCGACGTGCCTGGCGCGAACAGGCTTTCGTCGCTGAGAGCAAAGCCCCCGTCGGCAGGGCCACCATCCAGCAGGGTGATGGTGGCGTGCGGCACGCGGTTGATCTCCAGGTGGATCGTGAGATCCAGCACCTCGAGGAAGTCGGGCAGGGGGCGCCCCGCACAGCTGATCCTGACGTCGGGCAGGCCTGTCATCGCGACCCCACCGGCCCGACGAGGGGAGGGAAGAGCAGCTCCTGTCCCGGGGTGAGCGCACGCAGGTCATCGAGCTGGTTGAACGCGGCCACCTGCAGATAGGAGTCGCTGCTGCCGTAGTAACGGAGGCAGAGCATCGGCAGGGTTTCGCCCGCCAGCACCAGATGACGATGGCTGAGATCGGGGGAGGAAAGCCGTTGGCGGGCCAGCTGCTTGGTGGGGTTCACAGCCTCCACGAAGGTGGCCGTGATTTCGGCGATCAGTGGCTTGCCGGCGCGATCAAAGAGCTCGTAACTGATGTCGTAATTTTTCAGGCGAGCCTCAAAGGTGGAGCGCAGTCCGCCGCTGGCCCAGTTGAGGCGAAGGAAGGCGGGTTGATGCGACGCACCATTGATGCGCTGACAAAGGCGCTGAAATAAATCGAGTTGTTTGGCGACATCCACCGGCCCCGCCTGCGGGCTGTCGGCGGGATAGGAGCCGAGATCCACGCCGGAGAAGAGCAGCTTGACGGACAGCTGGCGGGAGCCGCAGGAGTGGAAGGTGGCCCTGGCGGAGCTGGTGGAGGCTCCCTGCTTGCTTTCAAAGCTGGTTTCCTGCTTGAAGGACAGGGATTGCGGGGTGTAGGCCGCCGTCATCTCACTGGGGGCGGGCGACAGGGGGCGGGAGAAATTGCGATCCAGAAATGCCCGGATGCGGAATCTGGCGGGTTTGACGGTATCGAAGAGCTCCATGGTGAACGGCCTCAGCGCTGCGTGCGGCGGGCCAGCTGGCGCAACACCAACCGGGCGCAGCGGGCCACAAGGTCGGCGTCGTTGGAGCGGGGAAGATCCTGGGCTGGAGCCACCACAACGGCTCGAATGATCAGCTGGCGAATTTCAACGGTCATCAGAGGGTTACCGTACGCATGCGGCTGTAACTGAGCTTCAGGGTCTCAATCAGGAAATCCTCCGATTTGGCATTGAGACTGCTGAGCTGCCAGGAGATGGGGAAAGCTTCCGTGAAGAGAAAGGCCGTCGTCGGCAAGCCGGCCTCGGAAAAGATGGTGACGAGGACATCGGAGCGGACGAACTTGAAATCATTGAAGGCGGCCTGAATCTGGTGCACGAGCAGCGAGCCGAGCACCAGCCCACGCTTGAGCTCAAGGGCGTCGTAGTCGATGCCATTGGGGATCAGCTTCTTGCTGAGGCTGGCGGCCGCGGTGGAATCCGGACGGGTTTTGATGGTGGCCTGCAGACCAGAGACTTCCTGAAAGCGAATATCCAGGGGATTGGGAATGATGCCATTCGACAAGAAGAACACACCGAAGCGATGGGTCATCGGGGGACCCAGCACTTGATTGAGGGAGAGAGATGGCAGGGGCATGGCCATAGTGCTGATCAGAGGGGAGACTTGATGGACCAACCAGCGGCCTTGAGCTCCAAGGTGTCGATGAACACCTCATTGGTCTTGGCATCAAGGCTGGAGCCCGTGAGTTTCACCGGAACGGCACGGTTGGCCTGCCAGGCCATCACGGCCTTGCCATCGGCCTGGCAAAGCTGGATCTGGAGCCAGCGGGCATCCCCGGCCTCCAGCCAGTCGTACAGGTGGCGTTCCGCCGCCAACACGCCCTGTTGCAAAGTGAGTGTGGTGTACGCATCCACGCGGCAGAGAGCGATGCGCTCACCATCCAGAAAGGAGAGGCCATCGCGATAGGGGAGAGCTTTGCGCTCCCAAACGAGACCATCGACCTTGGCGAAACGCATCGTGACACCCTGGACGAGCACACGGTAGTTATAGGCAACCAGAGGATAGTGACTGGAGGCGGAGGAAACAGCCATCGCTCAACTTGCTTCCATCGTGATGAAATCGGCCTGCAAATCCAGGGTTTCGATGGCGGCGTCATTGCTCTTGGCGTCGAAGGTTGGCGCCGTGAGCTTGGTGGGGAAAGCATTGGTGGCTTTCCAGGAGACGACAGGATCCCCTTTTTCATCGCAGAGCCGGATGAAGACATCCCGCTTTTCCACCTGGTTGGTCTGGATGGTTTGAATCCAGCCATAGAGGACCTTAATGCTGACATTTTTGACGAGACCCTTCTTCAGGCTAATCGTGGCTGCGGTGCGCTGGCCTGGGAAGTACAGCGTGCGGGGGCCGGCCTGGGAAGCAACCGGGCTTTCCTTGTAGGTGCCCACTTCATAGCCGATCGTGAGACCGGAGACCTCGGCGAAGGCGATGGCCTCGCTGCCGATCTCCACTCTGTAGTTGTAGGCAGGCAAGGGGTATTCATTACGGATCGTTGCAGGTGAGGTGGCCATGGTGAACTGGGGGATGGGGGGTGAAGGCTGGAGCTATGGGCTTTGGCTCATTGAGCGAGCTTGTGGCTGAAACGCAGGATGATGAATTCGGCAGGCCTCACCGCGGCCAGCCCGATCTCCACGATCAACCGGCCTTGCAGGATGTCA
>JBIIND010000206.1:0-4051 GCA_044337665.1 Cyanobium sp. | reverse complement strand
CCCCTGCAGGCCCCCCAGGGCCAGCCCCTGAGTCAGCACCATCCCGCCTGAGCGGGTTCCGAACCTCCCCACCGCTCCCCCCGCGATGTCGCACTTCAGCACCGTCAAGACCGAGCTCCGTGACCGCCAAGCCCTGGTGCAGGCCCTGGCCGATCTGGGTCACCCCCCCGCCGAGGGGACCCGCATGGTGCGCGGCTACCGCGGTCAGACCGTCAGCGCCGACCTGGCGGTCCCCCAGGCCAGCGGCGCCGACATCGGCTTCCGCTGGAACGCCGAGGGCGGCTGCTACGAACTCGTGACCGACCTCGATCTGTGGCGTCAGCCCGTTCCGGTGGAGCGCTTCCTTGCCCAGTTGAGCCAGCGTTACGCCCTGCGCACGATTCTGGCCGCCAGCGCCGAGGAGGGGTTCCAGCTCAGCGAACAGAAGGAGCACAGCGACGGCACGATCGAACTGGTGGTCACCCGCTGGGACGGTTGAGGGCTCCCCTGTGAGCGCCCCCTCGTGAGTTTCCCCGATCCCTCCCTCGCCTTCCAGGTCGATCCGGCCCAGGGGCGCGCGGCCAGCGGTTACGAACCTGTGCTGGGTGGGGCATGGCGTCAGCAGGCGGTCTGGGTGGATGAGGCGGTGTGCATCGGCTGCCGCTACTGCGCCCATGTGGCTGCCAATACTTTCGTGGTGGAATCCGAGTGGGGGCGTTCCCGCGCCATCCGCCAGGACGGAGACAGCACCGAACGCATCCAGGAGGCGATCGACACCTGCCCCGTCGACTGCATCCACTGGGTTCCCTACGAGCAGCTGCCGTCCCTGGAGGAGCAGCTGCGCCAGCAGGAGATCCATCCCCTTGGCCTCCCCTCCCCGGCCCGGCCCCGCCGCACCCTGCCCCGCGCCAGCCACGGCGCTCCATGAACGTCGCCACGCCGATCCCCACCCGGCGCTTCGGCCGCACCAACCTGGCGATGCCGGTGTTTTCCCTGGGCGGCATGCGCTTTCAGCAGAGCTGGAACGATGTGCCGGAGTCGGAGATCCGCGCGGACGGCCAGGCCAACCTGCGGGCGATCCTGGACAGGGCGGTGGCCGCCGGCCTCCACCACATCGAGACCGCCCACGGTTACGGCAGTTCGGAGCGGCAGCTGGGCCTGCTGCTGCCCCAGGTGCCCGATCCGGCCCGGATCCTGCAGACGAAGGTGGCTCCCTCCCCCGATCCCGACGCCTTTGAGTCCGACCTGCGCGCCAGTTTCCAGCGGCTGGGGGTGGAGCGGGTCGACCTGCTGGCCCTCCACGGCATCAACACCGCCGAGCTGCTGGAGCAGACGCTGCGGCCCGGGGGCTGCCTGGAGCGGGCGCGGGACTGGCAGGCCCAGGGCCGGGTGGGATCGGTGGGCTTCTCCACCCACGCCCCGCTGCCCCTGCTCCTGGAGGCGATCGGCAGCGACGGCTTCGATTACGTGAACCTGCACTGGTACCTCATCCGCCAGGACAACCAGCCGGCGATCGAGGCCGCCACCGCCCGGGACATGGGGGTCTTCGTGATCAGCCCCACGGACAAGGGCGGCCACTGGCACACCCCCTCGGCCCGCCTGCGCCAGCTCTGCGCTCCCCTCGAACCGATCGTTTTCCACGATCTGTTCTGCCTCAGCGCTCCGGGCGTCCACACCCTCAGCCTGGGGGCCGCACGCCCAGGGGATCTCGATCGGCACCTGGAGGCGGTGGCCCTGCTGCCGCGGGCGGCTGAGCTGGTGACGCCGATCCTGGCGCGGCTGGAGGCGGCCCGGCGGGACGCCCTGGGTGCGGAATGGCTGGCGAGCTGGGATCGGGGTCTGCCCGATTGGCGGCACACGCCGGGGGGGATCAACCTGCCGGTGCTGCTCTGGCTTCACAACCTGCTGGAGGCCTGGGATCTGGAGGGCTTCGCACGGGCCCGTTACCGCCTGCTCGGCAACGGCGGCCACTGGTTCCCCGGTGAAAATGCCGATGCCCTCGATGGGGCGGTGAGCGAGGCGGAGCTGCGGGCCGTGCTGGTCCACAGCCCCTGGGCCGAGGTCATTCCGGATCGGCTGCGGCGTCTGCGGGCGCGCCTTGGCGGCGAGGCGGTTCGGCGCCTTCAGGCCGACTGACGCCGCCCAGGGGGGCCTTGAGGGCCACCCCGACGGGCCGCGGGTAGGCCGCCGGGCAGGGGGCCAGGGGCCGGAGCCGCACGGCGTGGCGCACGCCCCGGCCGGCGGGAAGTTCGATCGCTTGCACCGCCTCCACCTCCGCCCGCAGGCGCCTGGCCGTCCGCTCCAGGGCGGTTTGGTCGTCGGCGCTCCACTGGCCGCGGTAAAGCACGGCCCGGCCGGTGGGCTGCAGCAGCGGCACCAGGTATTCCGCCACCACCGGGGCGCCGGCGACGGCCCGGGCGATCGCCCGGTCGAAGCGGCCGCGGCATTCCGGCGAGCGGCCGCTGCGCTCGACCCGCTCCCAACGCAGGGTGACCCGCTCCGCAAGGTCGAGGGCCTTGGCCATGGCGCGCACCGCCTCGATCTTGCGGCCCACGGAATCCACCAGGGTCAGCTGCGCCGCGGGCAGGGCGATCGCCACCGCCAGACCGGGGAAGCCCCCACCGGTGCCCACATCGATCACCTGCAGGGGCTCCGGGTTGGTCGCGTCGAGCAGGTCGCGCAGGGGCCAGAGGCTGTCGAACACCTGGCCGATCCAGTAGTCGTCCCCCTCCACCAGTCGGGTGAGGTTGACGCGCTGATTCCACTCCCGCAGCTGCTGGTTCAGCGCCTGCAGCTGGGCGAGCTGCTCCGGCTGCGGGGTCCAGCCGAGAGCGTGCCAGAGGTCGGGGTGGGGAGGTGGGCCGTGGGGCCGGGGGCTGGCGCCCATCCGTGGAACGAGGTGGCGGTTCTCCCTAGGATCCCCCAATGGCCAGCCCCTGCCCCAGTCACTATGAGCGTCTGGGGGTCGCCCCCGACGCCAGCCTGCAGCAGCTGCGCCAGGCTTTCCGGGTCCTCAGCAAGCGCTACCACCCGGATACCACCAGCCTCCCCACCCCGGAGGCGGAGGAGGCGTTCCGGGCGCTGCGGCAGGCCTACAGCGTGCTGAGCGACCCGGCGGCCCGCGCCGCCTACGACCTGCGGCTGCGGCAACCGGCCCCCTCTCCGATCGTCGTGCCCGCGCCGCCGCGGCGGCCCGTGGCCGTGGCGGCTCCGCGCCCGGCCTCCGTGCGCCGATCCCTTTCCGGGGGAGAGTGGTTCGCCTTGCTGCTGCTCGCCCTGGCGATGGTCTTCAGCCTCCTGCTGGGTTTCGGCCTGGCGTGGGCGCGGGGCACCGAGCTGATGCGTCAGCCGAGCTGGTGGGCGGAGCTTTCCACCCCAGCTGCCGCTGCCAATCCCGCCTCCGCGCCGGTGACGGCCCCCGCGTCGGCCCCCTGACGCCCCCCTGATTCCGCCGCCCCGCCCCAGCCCGCCGATGGCGATCCTGCCCCCCCAGCGCACCCCCCTCTACAACCATCCCCTGCCGGCTTTGGAGGAGTGGCTGCGCCAGCTCGGCGCCCGGCCCGATGGCCCCCATGCCGAGGGCTGGGATCTGCATCGCCCCACCTGGAGCGCCCGCATCGTCTTCGGGGTCGAGGATCTCTCCGTGAGCTGGCATCAGGAGGGCCGCCAGTCGGTGCGGCAGTTTTCCTATGGCCTCCCCCGGGTCGACGTGGAAGCGGCGATCCTGGCCGGTCCCTGAGGTCCCGGGGCCTAGTCCAGGGCCGCCGCGATGGCCCGCCAGCAACGCTCCATCTGGGCCTCGTTGAGGCAGAGGGGCGGCAGCAGGTAGACCACATCCCCAAGGGGCCGCAGGAACACGCCCTCCCGCCGCACCCGCCGCTGCAGGGCGGCGCCGGCCGGGTGGAAATAGCCCGGGCTCTCCACCGCCAGATCGAAGGCGGCCATGCAGCCGGTCAGGCGGGGCCGGAGCACCGCCGGATGGGCCGCCAGCCGCTCCAGGTGCGGCCGATGGCGCTCCGCCATGTCGGCAAAGCGGTGCGGCTCGGCCTCCAGCAGGTCGAGGCTGGCGAGG
>JBIIND010000399.1:0-4066 GCA_044337665.1 Cyanobium sp. | reverse complement strand
GGACGACTGGATGATTTAGTCGAAACAACCAAAGCTCACATCCGCGCGAAGGTGGAGCACCCATTTCGGGTGATCAAGCGGCAGTTCGGCTTTCAGAAGACCCGGCTACGGGGCATGCTCAAGAACCGTTGCAAAGTGAATGTGCTGGCAGCGCTCTCGAACCTATTCATGGCACGCCGTAGGCTGTTATGCAGTACGTGACTGGGGGAATAGTGTCTCCGTTGAGAGCGAAATATGCCTCAGAAAGGCAGGACTCTGCCTTCAAAAAGACAAAATCAGGACAATCCAGTCTCAAAAGCGCTGTGAATTGTTCATTTCGAGCAAATTGCAGCTCTGGGGCCTCATTCAGGTCGCGTTGCACAGAGGTTCCTTAAGCTCTCTTGGGGTGCTCACTATTATTCCTTGCCTAGTGTATAGTCCCGCAAATAACTGTTAGAATATGGAGTGTCTCCCGAGGGAGTCTTTCCATGGCTGTCGGCCGTCCGATGCCGCCGCTGGTCCTCACAGAGGACGAAGTTCTGCAATTGCAGGCCCTTGCCCATTCCCGATCCCTGCCGCGTTCGATCGTGCAGCGCGCCCAGATCGTGCTGGCCTGCGGCGCTGGTGAGACCAACACCGCTATCGCCAGACGGATGGGGCTGACCGGAATGACCGTTGGTAAATGGCGCAAGCGATATCGGGAGCTGGGCTTGGAAGGTCTGCACGACGAGCTCCGTCCCGGCCGGCCGCGCACCTACGAGGACGACAAGGTGGCCGAGGTAATCAACCGTGCCCTGCAGACCAAACCCGCCGATGGCAGCACCCAGTGGTCAGCGCGTTCTCTCGCAGCCGCCACAGGAATTTCGAAAACCACAGTTCATCGCTGGCTGCAGACCTTCTCGGTCCAGCCCCACCGGCAAAAGCATTTCAAGCTCCCCACCGATCCGTTCTTTGTCGAGAAGGTCCGCGACATCGTCGGCCTGTACCTGAATCCGCCCGAGAACGCAGTCGTGCTCTGCGTAGACGAGAAGACGCAGATCCAGGCATTGGACCGCACCCAGCCCCTACTGGCCATGGGATTGGGCTACGTGGAGGGGGTGACGCATGACTACATCCGCCACGGCACCACCACCCTGTTTGCAGCCCTGGATGTGGCCACCGGAGCGGTGATCGCCGAGTGCAAGCCCAGGCATCGGCACCAGGAGTTCCTCAGCTTCCTGCGAAGGATCGACAAGGAGGTGCCAAACGAGCTCGATCTGCACCTGATCGTCGACAACTACTGCACTTACAAGCACGCCAAAGTGAAGGCCTGGCTGGCGCAGCGGCCTCGTTTCCACGTCCACTACACCCCCACCTACGCCTCCTGGCTCAACCAGGTGGAGCGCTGGTTTGGGATCATCACCCAGAAGGCGATTCGGCGCGGTAGCTTTTCGAGCGTCAAAGAGCTGATTAACAAGATCGAGCAGTTCGTGGCGGCCTACGACAAGACCAAGGTGCCGTTCAAGTGGACCGCCACCGCCGACTCAATCCTGGAGAAGCTCCAGCGACTTTGCTCGCAATTCTCCGGGACGGCACACTAGCCCTTGAGCGGTGACTGGGAGGCTCCATGAAGTCTGGCCCTGTGTTCTCTATGTACTCCATGTGCGTTCACGCTGCTTCCTGCCACGCTCAATCACCCATCCCTTGTACTGTGGGATAGATTCCTGCCCCTCTGTTTCGAGTTCATCAAGTCATAGGTGGAGACTTGCAGCACAAGTCAGTCTTTTCGGGGCCATCATTCACATATGCACATCTTTCGCGGTCTACTGTTTATCTGCAAGCGACTCTTATGGCTACCCCCCCAAGGTTTGCTGTTGTTCAAGATGGCTCTAGGCTTCACTATGCGATTCCGTTAGCACTTCAGTTAACTAACTCTCTCGAGAGGCTCTATACGCCTTTTTATCTTAAGGGGGCATTGCTTGACCGGGCGGTGGATTATTGTTCAATGTTCCCTGGTCTCAACTTTCTCAATCGTTTGCGCCACCGCCGGCATTCTGATTTAGATGAATCTAGAGTATTTGTTAATTATCTGCTTTGGTTTACTTTATTAACCTCACGCAGAAAATATGCTTCATCGGAATTGTTCTCCCAGCATGAGTCACAGGTTGTTGGTGACTGGATAATTGACTCTGGGTACGGAGCGGCTAACATCCTTCATGGATTTGTAAGAAACGTCGATCCCAACCTTTGTAGGCATGCCCGTGCGATGGGTATCTCTGTAGTCGTTGATCAAATGATTTCAACAAGGGTCGAGGAGAGGCGAGAAGATCTAATTCAAGCTCGGCGCTTCCCTAATTGGTCGCAACGATCTTTGTCGATTGCCGATGATCATGTAGTTTCTCTCATTGAGTCTAGTACTTGGGCAGCTTCTGATCTTGTAACCTGTCCTAGCGACTACGTCAAGAAGACTCTTGTCGCTGAAGGTGTTCAACCTCATAAAATTGCAGTCATCCCCTACCCAATTGATTGCGCACGCTATCGATATGTGGATAGATCTCCTGGTCAGGATTCAGTCACCATTGGTTTTGTTGGATCTGTTTCCCTTCGCAAGGGTATTCCTTATTTGTATCAAGTTGCCCGTAAGCTCAGCTCTCTGCCCGTTCAGTTTGTTCTAGTTGGGCCTATTGCGGTTGACCCTGGCCTATTGGACTGTCAGACCAATATTCGCCTTGTTGGCTTGCAATCCAAATCTGACGTTATACAATGGCTCTCGGTTTTTGATATCTTTTTTTTTCCAAGCACAAATGAGGGCTCGCCAGGGGCTGTCATGGAGGCAATGGCGACAGGGTTGCCAATTGTTACTACACCAAATAGTGGAACCGTTGTTCGACACTCGTTAGATGGCTTCATCCACGACTATGATGACATAGACGGTCTTGCAGCATCCCTTGAGTTTCTCTCTACAAACTTGTCTAGTCGCCTCGTTATGGGAAAGAGTGCACGACAACGAGCGCTTCAGTTCTCTATTGAAAACTATGCAAATAAACTCCTCAAATTGGTCTCACCCATACTTGATTTAGCAGATCAGTAGTCTGTCTATGCTTTAATCTGCTACTAACTATACCATCATCTGTCTTCTTGACGCCAATACCCTGATTGGTCTAGCTTTTAATTTATGAGTGGGATCTTCTCATTCTAATTCGTTTTGTTGCTGTCTTCTGTTATTCACCGAATCTCTGTGCTTGCATTGTAGCATTATTCTACTGTATCATGCAAATATATTTACTTCCTTTCGCCAATTGTTTTGAATCTTTCTGCTTTATTCCATTGCAGCAGTAACTTCTTCTATTCGTCTTGAGATCTTGAGCCTTTGGATGGCGAGTCAGGTTATGCCAGTAACTGTCAACTCCTGTCTTCGCGTTTCCAGCTTGGAGTGATAGTCCATATTACTCATGCGCCTGCTCCACCTCAGCAATGACCACTACCCCCGCGTCACCGGCGGCACCGAGTTGTTCGTGCAGCAGCTGCTCCAGGCCCAGCTCCAGCAGCACCCCTCAGATGCCGTGCTCTGGGCCGCCCACCGCGCCCCGCTGGCCGCCGGCCACAACGCCGCCGCCCCGCTCACGGCCCACCAACGGCTTTTGCCCGCCGTTGACTCCGGCAGCCGTCACCAGCGCCTGGCTTCCACAGCCGCAGCCATTCTCGGCTTCGCTGAGCTCTTGGACGAGTTCCGCCCCACGGCGCTCCATCTCCATTCGTTCTCCGAGCGCTGCGGCCTCAGCCACCTGCGCGCCGCCCGCGCTGCCGGCGTGCGCGTGCTGGTCACCGTGCATGCCCCCGGCTTCAGCTGCATCAAGGGTCATCTGATCGACGCTTCCGGCGCCGTGTGCGATGGACGCCTGCGACCCCGCCGCTGCACCCGCTGCCGCCTGCAGGCCGGTGGCCTGCCCCGCGGTCTGGCGGCCGCCGTGGCTCTCCAGAGCGGCTGGCCCCTCAGCGCCGAGGCCCCCGGCCGTCTGGCCCACGTGCTCACCGCCCGCCAGCTCACCGCCGCCTTCCAGGGCGCCTGGCTCCAGCTCACCCGCGAGGTGGATGCCATCCACGTGCT
>JBIIND010000205.1:0-4075 GCA_044337665.1 Cyanobium sp. | reverse complement strand
AGGAATGACAACGCAGCAAAGTTAAGGGCTGTCAGCAGGCACTTTCTGCGTTCGAATCGCGGCGAATCACTGATCAGCAATATTCATCAACCCCCTGGCAGCCGCTGAGCCACAGGGCTTTGCGACGCCACGGGACAGGGAGGGACATCAGCAGATCCAATCCATGCAATCAGCGGAACTGATGTTTAACTGTGCCGATCGCCGGATCGTCCACCCTCTCAAGGGCAGCGGGGCGGGGCGGCCGGGCAGGATCGGCAGAAGGTCAGCAGCAATGTCGATGGATTACCGCACGGCAGGGGTGGACGTCGTCGCCGGACGCGCCTTCGTGGACCGGATCCGAGCCAGTGTCGAGAGCACCCGCCGCCCTGAGGTGCTGGGGGGACTGGGTGGGTTCGGAGGGCTGTGCCGCCTGCCGGAGGGAATGCGCCGTCCACTGCTGGTGGCAGGCACCGATGGGGTGGGAACCAAGCTCGACCTGGCCCAGGACCACGGTCAGCACCACGGCGTCGGCATCGACTTGGTGGCCATGTGCGTCAACGACGTGATCACCAGCGGCGCTGAACCGCTGCTGTTCCTGGACTACATCGCCACCGGCAGGTTAGAGCCTGAGGCGATGGCACAGGTTGTTGAGGGTATCGCCGAAGGTTGCCGGCGCAGCGGCTGCGCCCTTCTCGGCGGCGAGACGGCGGAGATGCCGGGCTTCTACCCGGGCGGTCGCTACGACCTGGCAGGGTTCTGCGTGGCGGTCGTGGAAGAGGACGAGCGGATCGATGGCCGCGATGTGAAGGCCGGCGACCGGATCGTGGCCGTCGCCAGCAGCGGCGTGCACAGCAATGGATTCAGTCTGGTGCGCCGGATTCTCACCCAGCAGGGCGTCACGGCCGGGACCCGGCTCAACCCCGGCGAACCGCCGCTGATCGAGCGCCTGCTCACCCCCACGACCCTCTACGGGGAACTGGTCAAGCGGCTGCGGGCATCCGGAGCGCCCCTGCACGGCATGGCTCACATCACCGGGGGAGGATTGCCGGAAAACCTGCCCCGCTGCCTGCCCGCCGGGGTGCATGGCGTGATCGATCCCCAGGGGTGGGAGCGTCCAGACCTGTTTCGCTGGCTTCAGGAGGCGGGGGAGGTGCCGGAAGCGGATCTCTGGAACACCTTCAACCTTGGCGTGGGCTTCTGCCTGGTGCTGCCCGCCGACGCCGTGGAGGGCGCCGTGAGCCTCAGTCGGGAGCTGGGACTTGCCGCGTGGGAACTGGGCCACATCGCGGCCGGGGAGGCGGGTGAGCGCCCCCTGGCCGGCTTGCCGTACTGAGCCCGCACTGGTCGGCACCGCTCCTGGGTTCTTAGGGTGCGGTCTTGTAGTGCTCAATACTTACCGAAGGAAGGCCACCCAACCTCCGGGTTCCTCCGGCTCCCCCGATAGCCATGTTCGAAGCCTCCTCCCGCATCACACGCCGACGCACCTCCGCCGGCCCAACCCCTCCTCAGCGGCCGACCCGCCAGCTGCAGCCCCGCCCCCGGGACATCAGCGCCGGCAGCCGTGAGCTGGCCGCGGGCAGTGGAGGCCACCGACCCACGTTTCTCACCCTGCGGGACCACGGCAAGGTGTATGTCGCCGACCTGCCTCGGCTGTCGGATGGGCAACTCACCCACATCGCCAAAGAGGCCCGCGAGGTCCTCGAGAGCCTCAACCGGCGTCTTCAGGAGATCGAGCGGCAGGGAGGTCTCACCCAGGCCGACCAGGACACCCGCATTCGCGCCACGACCAAACGGGATGTGACGGAGCGTTTTCTCACGGCCATCGCCCAGGAGCAGGAACTGCGCCGCTGCAATCCGGCCCTGCGCGCGGCCGCCGGCGAATCCCTCGCCCGGGCGTTTCTCGAACTGGCCCGGCACCGCCTGCCCGGATCCACCTTCGATTCGCTACTGCAGGAGGCCCTTGCGGCCTGCGATCCAAGCAGCCCCAGCCCAGCGGGGAGCGACGATCCGGAGCTGGTACGGCTGCTCCAGGGGCACGAGGCCCCAGAGGTCAAGGCCGCCAGCCTGCCGGTGGTGCTCACCCCCGATCCCTCGATCGGCATCAGCTGCTGACGAACGGGTTCCCTGGCATCCGCCCGCCAGCGACTCCACAGACACGGGAGAGCTCGTCGAGTTCATTCCGCTCGTTTTCCTCAAGCCGCCAGGACAGGGCGGCAGCCGCTGTCTCCGCCTGGTCCACCCGCCGCAGGCCCGGAATCGGCATGGCGCCGTGGGCACGGCACCAGTTGAGGGCCACCTCGGCGGGGGCGGCCCCCCGCTCCGAGGCGATTCTCTGGAGGCCCTCAAGCAGGGGCTGCAAGCTGGGCCAGAGACGGCGGAACAACAGCCCGCGGGGACCGGCCGGGAACTCTGCCGGGAGCGCGCCCGGTGGGCGCCCGAGCAGACCCAGGGCCAGCGGGCTGTAGGCGATCAGCGCAACGCCCAGCTCCCGGCACACCTCCGCCACCCCACCCGGTGCCACGGCCTGCGGCGCCAGCAGCGACAGCTGCACCTGCAGGCTGCACAGCGGCACACCCCGGGCGGCCAGATGGGCGTGCAGCCGGCGCAGTCCCACGGGGCCGATGTTGGAGAGCCCGAGGCCAGCCGCCTCGCCCCGTTCCACCCGATCGGCCAGGCCATTGAGCAGCGGCGTCTCCTGCCAAGGCAGGTAGCGAGCCGTACTCCAATGGAGCTGGACCAGATCAAGCTTGCCCCGCAGGCGACGGCGGGAGTCGGCAAAGGCCCGGTCGTAACCGCCGCGGCCCAGCCGCCACGGAAACGGGGCCAACTTGGTGGCCACACAGAGCTGCGCACGTTGATCCTCCGGCAGGGCGGAGCAGAAATCGCCGAGCAACTCCTCACTCCGGCCCTGCATGCGACCGGTGCCGTAGGAATCGGCGGTGTCGAAGAAGGTAAGGCCGAGGGCCACCGCCCGCTCGAAGCAGGCGCGCAATGCCCCATCCTGCCCAGGGTCATAGCCCCACAGAAACCGGTTTCCCCAGGCCCAGGTCCCGACCCCAACCCCGGGGATGGTGTCGGCGGGGGGCAGGGGAGAACGGGCTGAAGAGGACGGCATGGAAGTCACGGCACGAGGGTCCCGGGGCCATGATCGATGGGGGCTGTCCCGCCAGGTTCACCTTCCATCGCGACAGACCTGGCCCTCCCCCCACAACCCCTGCCCCGACCGTGCTGACCCGACCCACCCCCGCTGACCTGCCCCTCTGCGAAGCGGCGTCGGACGCCGCACCGTCGGACGCCGCATCGGCGGAGACCGGAAGCTCTGGAACGGCCGACGGGCCCGTACTTTGCAATCACTGCGGCCGCACCGCCAGCAATGGCCTGGTCTGCATCGGCATGTGCGTAGCCGATTCCGGCTACTGAGGGCACAGCAGCCATGATGGGCTGCCATCCCTCCGCCAAGGCGTCTGTGTGGCTTCCGGCGCTGCTGTGGCTGGCCCCTCTGGCGAGCGCAGCGCCCAAGGCAGGGGACGGGGTCATGGAGGAGATGGGGCGCTGGGAAGGTGGGGCGAGCCACTGTCGAATGGAGCGCCAGCCCCCCCGGGAAACCAGGCGGAACAGCGCCTGCGGCTCGAATGCCGCGCCTGCGGCTCGACCAGCAGATGGGTGGACTGTTGAGCGTGCGCTTCCTGGAGGCGGGGGCGGCTGGGGGCGGGCCGGCGACCCAGCTGGTGTTCGCGGGGGTGCTGGAGGCCGGGAGTCGTCCCCTGGGGTGCCGTCATCTCCGTTGCCGGCCCCGCTGGCCGATTCGGCTGGAGGTACGGGCGCTGGCCCGCGGTGGCCTGACCCTGGAGCCGCACCGCCCCGATCTGCTGCGGGCCCAGCTGGCACGCGGTCGCTGTGAGCTGAGAGAGCAGCGGTGGAGCTGCTGGGCCAGCGGTTCCGATGGAGAGGAGTGGAGGGTGGAGGCCCGCCCTGAAAATCAAGGAAAGTGACGCTTGGCGAGGAATCGCGCACGGAACGCCCCCTCTCTACAGATTTCCTTTAGGGTCTGAGCCATCCCGTGCAGGGAACCATGACTTCAACCACCTCGCTGCTT